>DBNM01000038.1:0-1271 GCA_002299135.1 Candidatus Neomicrothrix sp. UBA672
GCAGTAGTATTGGGTTATGGCAGAATTATTGGTTGTAGCAGGATTATCGGGGGCTGGTCGGTCTCATTTTGCTAGCAACCTTGAAGACCTTGGATGGTTTGTAATCGACCGGTTACCTGCGGAGATAATGGGGAGAGTTTCAGAATTGGCAAGCGCTACTGATTCAAATTGGAATCGAGTTGCATTTATAGGTAAGGCCGATGCAGCTGAAGGGGAGACTCTGTCTGCAGTTAGTGAACTTCGCGGAAAGAAAGAAACAGTAACTTTAGTTTTCTTAGACTGTTCCACTGAAACGCTTGTACGTCGTTATAAAGACAGTAGGCGACCGCATCCACTTTCAAATATTTCAACAATTGAGGAAGCTATAGAAGCAGAACGGGTAATGATGGCTTCTACGCGTGCAGAGGCAGACCTGATACTAGACACTTCAGATTTAAGCGTGCACGATTTACGTGAAACAGTTACTCGTTTGTATGGGACAGAAGGCGATCATGGAATGCAAATATCTGTCTCATCATTCGGATTCAAATATGGAGTTCCGCGTGACGTGGATATACAACTTGATTGTCGCTTCTTACCCAATCCTCACTGGGTAGAGGAACTCAGAGATAAAAATGGTTTGAGTAATGACGTCCAAAATTATGTATTGAGTCAAGAAAGTTCAGAGCCTTTTTTAAAAGATATTTCCTCTTTGTTGAGTTATCTTATCCCAGCTTACGAAAATGAAGGAAAGTCATATTTGTCTATAGCTTTTGGCTGCACAGGTGGGAAGCACAGATCAGTAGCAATTGCAGAAGAGTTCACAAGAATTCTCAAAGATGAAGAAATAGACATATCTACCTTCCATCGCGATATAGACAGGTAAATGAAACAAAACCACCACATTGGGGTTGAGTTGAGGTAGGAATAATTGACGTGATTGAATATTTGAAGGAGAAATAAATGCCAATAAAGATCGGCATCAACGGTTTTGGACGTATCGGAAGAAACTTCTATCGCGCAGTTGCAAAACAGGGTGCCGATATGGAGATAGTGGCAGTTAATGACCTAGGTGACACTGCCACTATGGCTCACTTGCTTAAATACGATTCAGTACTTGGAAATCTTGAAAATGAAATAAACGCTACGGATGATGGAATTATGATCGACGGCCAATTGCTCCAGGTTCTTTCGGAACGTAACCCTCAAGATCTTCCGTGGGGGGATTTAGGTGTAGACGTAGTGATTGAGTCCACTGGAATTTTTACAGATCGCGAAAAAGCCGCTATGCA
>DBNM01000038.1:1656-2116 GCA_002299135.1 Candidatus Neomicrothrix sp. UBA672
ACTTTTGTTGTCGGAGTTAATGATTCTGATTTCGATAAAGCGGAACATACGGTGATATCGAATGCTAGCTGTACGACAAATTGTTTTGTCCCAATGGTTCAAGTCCTCGACGATGCTTTCGGTGTGGAAAAAGGATTAATGACCACAGTCCATGCTTACACAGGGGATCAGTCATTAGTGGATGGGCCGCACAGTGATCTTCGTAGGGCTCGCGCTTCTGCTATAAACATCATTCCGACTTCAACAGGTGCAGCGCGTGCAACTGGTTTGGTTCTACAAGCCATGAACGGGAAATTGGACGGCATTTCTCTTCGTGTCCCTATTCCCGATGGTTCAATAACAGACTTCACAGCTTTGTTGAGTAGCGCGCCGAGCGTTGATGAAATTAATGCTGCATTCAAAGAAGCGTCTAGTTCAGGACCGTTAGCAAATGTGCTTGATTATAGCGACCGACCACTTG
>DBNM01000038.1:2469-3860 GCA_002299135.1 Candidatus Neomicrothrix sp. UBA672
GCGAGCTGTGTATTCGATTCTGGTTTGACAATGACGATGGATAATCTCGTAAAGATAAGCGGCTGGTATGACAACGAGTGGGGATACTCAAACAGGCTTGTGGATCTCGTTTCTATCACTACTTCTTGATCTAGTAGTTGAACAATTTGGAAACTCAAAAACTTCCTACCCTTGAAGACTTAGAATCGGAACTCGATGGGCTTGAGGGTAAAAGAATTCTTGTCAGATCCGATTTGAATGTCCCAATAACAGATGGCTCTATCGATGATGACCTAAGAATCCAAGGGAGTTTGACTACCTTAGAGTGGCTAGTGGAAAGAAAAGCTTCTGTGGTCGTATGCAGTCACTTGGGTAGGCCTTCGGATCAGAAAGATGACAAGTATTCAATTCAGCCTGTGAAAGCAAAGCTTTTGGAAACCCTGCCGAATCTAGAAGTACTAGAAAATCTTAGATTCAACCCTGGAGAGAAAGCTAACGAAAAATCTTTTGTCGACTATTTAGTTTCGGGAGCTGGTGGAGAACCTTTTGACGCATATGTGAACGATGCTTTCGGTGCATCACATCGAGAACATGCATCAATTGTGGGGCCACCGAAACACCTTCCGTCTGCAGCGGGAACTTTGTTGCTTAGAGAAGTTGAAGTTGTTAAAAAGATTTTGGATAGACCAAAACGACCTTTCTTAATGGTTTTAGGCGGAGCGAAAGTCAGTGACAAATTATCCTTAATAGAAAAGATGGGGGACTCTGTTGACGAGATGATCATTGGAGGGGGAATGTGTTTTACTTTTTTAGCTTCCACCGGTGTTCCGGTAGGTGACTCACTTGTTGAAAATGAAATGCTCGACATATGTCGTCATTTATTAGATTCTGAAATTTCAATTAAACTCCCTTTAGATTTCACAGCGATGGATTCGAATGGTGAAATTGGAAACCCAGACGTAGTAGCAGAAATAAGGCAGTGCGGAAACTCCATCCCTGACGGTTGGATGGGTTTAGATATTGGACCAGGTTCAGCTGTGGAATTCTCAGATGCAATACTCGAAGCAGGAACAGTTTTATGGAACGGACCGATGGGTGTATTTGAAGATCAGCGCTTTTCTGCTGGCACTCAAACAGTTGCTCAAGGCATGGCTGATACACGAGCTTTTACTTTCGTAGGCGGTGGAGATTCCGCCTTCGCAATAAAGAAATTCGGATTCTCGGATTCAATCGATCATATTTCTACTGGCGGGGGAGCGACTTTGGAACTTATAGAAAAAGGTGACCTTCCTGGGCTTAAGGCACTGCGCGAAGGGAAAATATAAAGTTAAGGTACCTGTTGTGAGAAAACCTTTAATCAGTGGCAACTGGAAAATGCATCACAATCATTTTGAAGCAATACAAACAATTCA
>DBNM01000038.1:4255-4480 GCA_002299135.1 Candidatus Neomicrothrix sp. UBA672
ACGGACCTGCGTTCGTTGCAAACTGTTATAGAGGCTGATGAAATTCCGATAACTCTCGGAGCTCAACACTGCCACTGGGAAGATAAAGGAGCTTTCACCGGCGAGGTTTCCCCAGAGATGCTTGCAAAATTGAATGTTTCATTCGTTCTTGTGGGGCATTCCGAACGGCGACATATTTTTGGAGAATCAAACGAAGACATAAATAAGAAAGTACGCGCCGTTATT
>DBNM01000038.1:4868-5509 GCA_002299135.1 Candidatus Neomicrothrix sp. UBA672
AACTATTGAGGTGGTTGAAACGCAACTCGAAGAAGGTCTTAGTGATGTTAAGGCCTCTGATGTGGCTTCGATGGTGATTGCATATGAGCCTGTCTGGGCGATCGGAACGGGAAAAAACGCGACCCCTGAAGATGCACAAGAGGTTTGTAAAGCAATAAGAAAAAAAGTCGAAAATGATTGGAAAGCAGCCAGTGATGAGGTTCGTATTCAATATGGTGGATCAGTTAAAGGAGTTAATGCTCCTGATTTAATGAAACAGATTGATATAGATGGATTGCTAGTGGGCGGAGCCTCTCTGGATCCGGATGAGTTTTCTCGAATAATTAAGTATCGCTTACTGGATTAGTGATTTGCGTATCAACAAAATTGGTATCCTATAAATCTGATGTTTGTATTAATAGCTATATTGCAGGTAATTTCCGGGCTAGGTTTGATCTTCCTTGTTCTTCTTCACAGTGGAAAAGGTGGCGGTCTTTCAGACATGTTCGGCGGCGGGGTGGGTTCTCAAACCGCTGGTTCTACAGTAGTTGAACAGAATTTGGATCGTATAACAGTTGTTGCAGGACTAATTTTTACTTTTACAACAATCAGTCTCGGTCTTTTGTACTAACTAAACTTTGTCGGAGTGGCGGAATTGGCAG
>DBNM01000052.1:0-2206 GCA_002299135.1 Candidatus Neomicrothrix sp. UBA672
AGTTCCAGACTCACCCACGATTGAACTTGAACAACTAGAAATGAGCATAGAGAGCCCAAATATCAAATAAAAACGGCGCACGGAACAACTTTACGTCGGATACCGTCAAAATAAGTGAGCACAAGGCGTTTAATTATTTCAGCACTTTTATGCGGACTGGCAATCCTCCTTGCCTTCGCTATTCAAGTGCTTTTGGCTTGAAAGAAACAAAAAAGACGTGAAACAATTCAATAACTAAGATGTGAACATATGACAAAAAATTATGATCTAGTAGTAATCGGTGGTGGGCCTGCTGGTTACGCCGCGGCGCTCTATGGTTCAGCTGCTGGGCTTAAAGTAGCCATCGTAGAGGAAAATAAAATCGGAGGAACTTGTCTTCATGTCGGTTGCATACCAGCGAAAGAACTATTAGAGACAGCTTCAGTTCTCAGATCGGTGCGCCAAGCGAAAGATTTTGGAATCGAAACATCACAAGAGCCAGTCGTTGATTTATCGATAAGCCAGAATCGTAAACAAACAATAATAGATCAATTATTCAATGGTTTGAATTCCTTACTTGCAGGAAGAGAAGTAACAATTTATTCAGGTACCGGGCTGTTGGGTGCCAATCGAAAAATAGAAATACAACAAAGTGGTGAAACGGAAGTAATTCAAGGAACAAACGTGCTTTTAGCGATGGGTTCGACACCACGTACAATCCAAGGGTTTGAAATAGATGGAAAAACTGTGATGACAAGCGATGAATTCCTATCCATCGAAGAGACACCTAATCGAGTTGCAGTAATTGGAGGTGGTGCCATCGGTTGCGAATTTGCTTCGCTTCTCAATGATTTAGGATCGTCAGTCACATTACTTGAGAGCCTTGACGAAATACTTCCAGGATGCGACAAAGACGTATCCACTGCAGTAAGACGATCATTCATAAAAAAAGGAATTGATATCCAAACCGGAGTGCAAGTGGAAGGACATGAAGGAGACGCTGAGAAAACAACAGTTAGTTGGTCTGATAAAGGAGAAGTAAATCAACGAGAAGTTGACTTGGTAGTCGTAGCTGTAGGTCGTAAACCAAATGGACACACAGCGGGATTACAGGACACGGAAGTAGTAGTTGATGAAAAAGGTTTTGTAGAGGTAGATGAGAAATTAAGAACCAAAGAAGAAGGGGTATGGGCAGCAGGAGACGTGATCAATACTCCGCAATTGGCACATGTTGGGTTTGCCGAAGGCATTTTCGTGGTCAAAGAAATCTTAGGAGAATCTCCGGTAGAAATAGATCCCTCAACTGTCCCTTGGTGCATCTATTGTGATCCTGAAGTTGCTTTCGCTGGCTTGACTGAAGAATCAGCAAAAACTGCTGGATATAAGGTGACGATCTCAAAACACCGTTACTCCGGAAATGGGAGAGCAATGATAATTGGAGAAACAGAAGGTTTAGTAAAGGTAGTCGCAGAGGCAGATGAATCAGGAAAAGCAGGCCGGATTCTAGGAGTTCACATGGCAGGGCCATTGGTCACCGAACAACTAGGCCAGGCGTATCTGGCTGTCAATCTGGAGGCCACAGTTGATGAAGTTGCAAACCACATCCAAGCCCACCCCACTTTGAGCGAACTCTTTGGTGAAACCGTAATGTCGCTTACAGGCCGATCCCTTCACGGTTAACAATGACAAAGTCAACTATGACTCCAGAAGAAAAAGAACTTCAGATCAGATGGATGGGAAAAGTTCGTTATCGAGATGCGCTCGCGGTGCAACAAGCAATAAATAAATATGAACGAGGAGACTACCTTTTACTGCTTGAACATCATCCTGTTTACACAATGGGCATCAGAGCTTCTTTAGAGAATTTAAAGATAGATCCAGAAACCATTGGAGCTGAACTAGAAGAAGCAAATCGAGGCGGGGACATAACTTTTCACGGGCCAGGCCAGTTGGTCGGATATCCATTACTCAAATTAGAGGGCAAGCGCGGAGGCGGTATGGCTGATACAGCGGCTTACGTGCACGAGATCGAAAATCTTCTTATTGAAACATGCAAAGATCTCGGCATTGAAGACACAGGAAGAATCGAAAGATATCCAGGAGTTTGGGTAAACCCCAACGGACCAGAACCCAGAAAGATCGCAGCGATCGGAGTGAGGCTAAACAAGGCTAGAACAATGCATGGTTTTGCGCTGAACGTTAACCCTGATATGGCTTTCTATGACCA
>DBNM01000052.1:2620-2761 GCA_002299135.1 Candidatus Neomicrothrix sp. UBA672
GTATCTGAAAAAGCTGAAAAACTGTGGAGCCATAGAAAAGCCATTCGAGCAGATGTTCTTTGGGGTCATGAAATGAATGAAGATAAAACACTTATACAAATTGATTTAGATCAGTTTGCGAAACGTCGAAAGCCAGAATGG
>DBNM01000112.1:0-682 GCA_002299135.1 Candidatus Neomicrothrix sp. UBA672
CATTACGACATAATTAGCGCTTTTATAAAAAGTATTCGGGGATCTGATGCTGATTCAGGTCTCTACTGGTTGGCTCGTATGCTGAAAGCAGGTGAGGATCCTAGATTTGTAGCTCGCCGTTTAGTCATTTTGGCGAGCGAGGATATTGGTATGGCAGATCCAACTAGTTTGCTCATCGCTGATGCTGCAGCGCGTGCAGTAGAGTTCGTAGGTCTTCCTGAGGCTCAACTCAATTTAGCTCAAGCTGTAGTCCATTTATCTACAGCTCCGAAATCTAATCGAGTGACACTTGCTTTGACTGCAGCTATGCAAGATGTTTCTTCGCCAGGCGAGGGTCGTGTTCCCCCACATTTGAGAGACGCGCATTACAGTGGGGCATCAAGCATTGGACATGGAGAAGGTTATGAGTACCCACATAATGATCCAAGAGGTTGGGTTGAGCAAAAATATAGGCCCGAAGAGGTCGAATCAAATATTTATTACGAACCTTCGCCACATGGATTCGAAGAGCAGGTATCGGAAAGAATGACAGAACTAAAAAAAATCAGCAATGAGGAAGTTGTTAAAGAGGAGCAAAACTAATGCGAAGACGTTTATTTTGGTTGCTTCTGGGTTGGTCTTTAGGTGTTCTAGCTTCAAATTGGATGGAAAATCGTTTTCGTCGAACTGTAAATAAATATGT
>DBNM01000112.1:1100-8534 GCA_002299135.1 Candidatus Neomicrothrix sp. UBA672
CAAGAGTCAGATTTCATTACCAAAAGTAGGAAAAATTTTACCTCTTCTATTAATGGACACGAGAGCTATTTGAGACGACAACACAGACCAGTAAGACCTCAAAGGCACAATTGAGCTTAGACCTACCTATTTGCTTCACTTCATAGCGCTAGGCTTGTTTTTATGGGAAAGTTACCGTCAACAGCGAAAGCGATTCGTAACGAATTCACTGATTTTTTCTCTACACGCGACCATGAGATAGTTGCATCAGGAAGCCTGATACCTCACGACCAAACACTTCTTTTCACTGTGGCTGGAATGGTCCAGTTTAAACCCTATTTAATTGGTGAACAGCCAGCCCCATGGCCGCGAGCTGTAACTGTGCAAAAATGTGTCAGAGCTGGTGGGAAACACAACGATCTGGATGAAGTTGGAAGAACGAGCCGTCATTTAACTTTTTTCGAAATGATGGGAAACTTCAGTTTTGGAGATTATTTCAAATCCGAAGCATGTTCTTACGCGTGGGAATTTGTAACAAAAAATCTTGGTCTAGATTCTGAAAAACTTTGGGTAACTGTCCATGAAAGCGATGATGAAGCCGAGGAGATTTGGATAAACGAAGTGGGTGTTTCTCCTAACAGGATTCAGCGTTTAGGGGAAGACAACTATTGGAGGATGGCTGAAACCGGTCCATGTGGACCTTGTTCAGAAATTTTTTGGGACAAAGGGTCAGAATTCGGCGCTGATGGAGGACCAGCACACGGAGGGGAAGAGCGGTTTGTTGAAATTTGGAACCTTGTATTTATGCAATTCGAACAACATCCAGATGGTTCTACGACACCATTGCCTTCTCCGGCGATAGATACAGGTTTAGGGTTAGAGAGAATTCTGACGGTAATGCAAGGAGTCGATTCCGTTTGGGAAACAGATGAAATTTCAAAGATTATTGAAAAAATAGGACAGCTGGCAGGGATTTCATACGGGGAGGAAGAAAGGTCCGATATCTCAATGAGAATTATTGCCGATCACGCTCGCTCTTCGACATTTTTGATAAGTGATGGAGTTTTTCCAAGTAACGAAGACAGGGGGTATGTACTTCGGCGAATTATTCGTCGATCAGTAAGACACGCATGGTTGCTGGGACTTGAAGACTCTGTAATGCCTTTATTGGCAGAATCAGTGGTGGCAATTATGGGATCTGATTATCCCGAACTCAAACAAAACATCGAGTTCATTCAGGAAGTTCTGAGTAGAGAAGAAGACAGGTTCCGCGAAACATTAAAATCTGGATTGTTGATTCTCGATGAAGCAATCTCAGACCTTGGAAAAAATAAAACACTTAGTGGTGAAGTTTCTTTCAAACTGCATGACACGTATGGATTTCCTCTCGAGTTGACTGAGGAAATTTGTGCAGAAAGATCTATTGAGGTCGACATTGAAGGGTTTGAAGAATCAATGTCAAGTCAGCAAGATAGAGCTCGTTCAGCGCGCAAAGATGCAATAAGTGTCGATGAAACGGGTGAGTTGAGAAAAGTTCTAGATGAAAAAGGTCCAACGAACTTTGTCGGCTATGACAAAACTACTGGTGATTCAACTGTCATATATTTTGATGACAATCTGATCGCTCTTGACGCAACACCGTTTTATGCAGAGTCCGGGGGTCAGATAGGTGACACAGGAAGGATTTCCACGAAAACTGCCAAAATTCAAATTGTTGACACGACTCTTGCCTTAGATGCAATACATATACATCAATATGAATTATTAGAAGGTCATTTAGAGCTGGGTCAACAGGCAAATGCTGAGGTTGACAGTGAAAGAAGGTCTCAAATTCGTCGTAACCATACAGCTACACACTTGATCCACTGGGCTTTAAGAGAGGTTTTGGGAGAACATGTAAAACAACAAGGTTCATATGTGGGTTCAGATCGTTTGCGTTTCGATTTCAGTCATTTCGAAGCAGTTACTGATGAGCAAATTTCTTCGGTAGAGAACCTTGTTAATTCTGAAATACTAAACAATTCTGAATGCAGTCATGAGGAAATGACACGCGAGGAAGCTGAAGAGAAAGGTGCGATAGCTTTTTTCGGGGATAAGTATGGAGAAACTGTCCGGGTTTTACAGGCAGGCCCAAAGTCTCTTGAGTTTTGCGGAGGAACTCATGTTTCGGCATTGGGTGACATTGGATTAGTGAAAATCGTTTCTGAAGGTTCCATAGGCTCGAACATTCGGCGATTGGAGGCAGTCACTGGCACATCCGCTGTTGAAAATTTGAGAGAAGCTGAAAGTTTTCTTTTAAGTGCTGCAGATCTTGTAGGGGTACCACTGGAAGATTTATTAGACGGAATTCAAAGAAAAATGGATGAACTTAAATCGCTAAAAAACGAAGTTCAAAATTTGAAACGTAAAGAAGCATTAGGGATGGTTAAAGAGCTTGCAGAAAATGCGGAAGATGGAATAGTTGTTTCAATCATTGAAAGTATAGATAGGGAGAGTTTGAGAGAATTGGCAGTTGCCGTAAGAGATCAAGAAGAAGTTAAAGCTGTGATATTAGGAACTGCACCAACCGACGGAGGTGCGGCTTTAATAGCTGCTGTCAAGATCGATAGTGGTTTGAATGCGGGAACTATTTTGGCTGAAGCGGCTAAAACAATAGGTGGCGGAGGAAGGCCAAATGCTGAACTCACAATAGTTGGTGGCAAGAGTCCAGAAAACCTCGAAGAGGCATTAGAGCAAGCCAGGGCAGTTGCTCAAGCTGGTTGATTAAGTGAGAGCTTTAGGGATAGACCTCGGAGGCAAAAGGATCGGGGTTGCAATAAGCGACAATGATGGGAAAGTAGCGACCCCCCTTCAAGTCTTAAAACGTTCAAAAAACACCAAAGAGGATCATAAAAAAATTAGTGATTTGGTGTCCGAATGGGAAGCAGAGTGTGTTGTGGTTGGAATGCCTTATTCGCTAAACGGAGACAAGGGCCCAGCTGCTAAAGCGGTTGAGGAAGAAGTTGAGGAATTGGCTTCTGCTGTATCCGTTCCGGTGGACATACATGATGAACGTTTAACAACAGTAATAGCGGCCCAAGAGTTGTCTTTTCAGGGCTTAGATAATAAGAGACAACGTAAAGTGATTGACCAGGTTGCAGCATCGGTGATCCTGCAATCATGGTTAGATAACCGGACTTGAACGGAGACGGGTGACAGAGGAAACACCAATCGAAGAGCCTTATGAAAAAAGTTCTCTTCATGAAGAAGACAACAACTTCGAAGAGTTCTATCTAAGTGATGATGATTATGAAATAAGGCCAGATGTTCGATGGGTTCGCTATCGGCCTCCTATGGGACCCATAGTTCGCTGGGGATTAGTAGCTCTAGTAGTGCTTGTGGTTTTTGTCAGTGGATGGACACGACTCGAAAATTGGATAGACGACCAGGTCGAACCTAATCAAATGCCGGGAGCAGAAATTGAATTCTCGATAGAAGACGGCTGGACCACGAATGATGTAATAGCGACCTTAGGTGATTTGGAAATAATCGACAGCCCAACGATGTTCAGACAATGGATGAGATGTCCTACTGTGCTTAAAAGATTTTTGAATTGCAATCCAGGTGAGGATTATTCTTTTCAAGCAGGGCGGTACTTACTGAAAGAGCATTCAAGTTTTCAAGACACAGTGGTGGAACTTCGGAAAGGCCCGATACCAGAAGAAGTTATACGGGTAACCGTCCCTGAGGGGTTGACTTTAGAGCAAATAACTAAACGTTTGTTAGGGTCATTGCCTGCTTTTAATGAAGAAGAACTTCGGATCTCACTTTTGGATGATCGCCTAAAATGGGAGCACTACCCTTCGAATCTTTCATTTCTTTTAGCGGAAGGCTTATTATTCCCAGACACTTATCAATTAGATGAAGCGACAGTGTCAGATGAAATGAGTCTTCTGTTGCGAATGCATCAACAATTTTTGAAAGTTATTGAAGAGGAAGAAATAGAGAAAAAAACACGAAACCTTGGTATTACTCCATATGAAGCTCTAATAATTGCATCACTAATTGAAGAAGAAGCTCAACTAGCTGAAGAGAGGCCAATGATAGCGAGAGTTATTTATAACCGACTACAAAGAGGGTGGAGGTTGGGTATCGACGCGACATCTCGTTACGCCGTTGGTAAAACTGCCGGACAGGAACTCAGTGTTGAAGATTTGGAATATGACTCCCCATGGAACACACGCGTATCACTTGGACTTCCACCTACAGCTATTTCAGCACCGGGCAGAGCTTCAATCCAAGCAGCTCTTAATCCAGTTAAAGGTGACTGGCTTTATTACGTCAGAACTGATCAAAATGGGGTTGTGGGTGCTCACACATTTGTTAGAACTTCAGACGACTTTGAAAAAGCACGGAAAATATGCGTAAATAAAGATCTAGGGTGCGGTTAGATCTGCGATAATTTCATTATGAGGATTAGTGGGTCAACAATATTGGTGGGAGTGATTGGAAATCCAGTAAAACATTCCCTATCCCCAGTAATACTCAATGCTGCCTTTAGAGAAGCAAAAATAAACTGGGTGTATACAGCTTTTGAAACACCTGAGGAAAAACTTGCAGACGCCATCGGTGGAATTAGAGCCTTGGGAATAGCGGGCCTATCTGTAACCATGCCACACAAAGCAAAAGTCTGCTCACTGCTTGACGAAATTAGTGACAGCGCGCAAACGTTAAATGCCGTTAACTGCATCGTTAATGATGCAGGGAAATTGGAAGGACATAACACGGATGGAGATGGATTTTTAGATGCCGTGAAACATGATGCAGGGCTAGATGTTGCAGGTAAAAAGGTTTTAGTAGTTGGATCAGGAGGTTCAGCGAGATCAATAATTCATTCACTTGGCAAAGCAGGAGCAGCAGAAATAGCTGTTATTAACAGAACTAAAAAGAAAGCCCTGGATGCACTCGAGTTAGCCGGTCCAGTTGGTAGATATGTAGAAGAAACCGAAATTCCTGAAGTAGTTTCGGAAGCTAATCTGGTTATTAATGCGACGCCAATTGGCATGTTAGACACTGATGACACTGCAAATTTTCCGATAGAACCAAATTTATTTTCTAAAGGTCAATTGGCTATAGATCTGATTTACCACCCTATTTCAACCCCGTGGATGGAAGCACTTAGAGATCTAGAAGTTGAAGCTCATGGAGGTCTGTCGATGTTGATTTTTCAAGCTGCTAGGGCATTCAAACTCTGGACCGGCAAGGAGGCACCCGTGGATGCTATGAGAAAAGCAGCTATGGATGAAATCGAAAATAAAACACAATAAGAAACATTTAACTAATCGTTTCAGTTGAGTGTCAGTAAATAGGTAATCTAAAGAGATGCCTAAAGAAAAATTATGTCACGTTACTTTGGTGGGTCACATGGGTTCAGGTAAATCCACGATCGGGTCACTACTTGGAAAGTTGATGAACTATGACCACGCCGACCTTGATGTGGTAATAGCAAATCAAGCAGGGCGAAGTGTAGGTGTAATTTTTGCTGAAAAAGGAGAAAAGTTTTTTCGAGATCTTGAAGGGCAGGCGCTTGAATCAAAACTTTCGGTGCCAGAACCTTTGGTTATCTCAACAGGTGGAGGGATTGTAGAAAGGTCTTCAAATCGAAGGTTGTTGCGCGAAAAGTCTTTTGTCATTTGGCTTCGCACTGATATCAATACCTTGGTTAAACGCGTAAGCAAACGATCCACAAGACCGCTTCTAGAAGGAAATGACCCGTTGGAAGTGCTTACGAAACTCGATGAAGAAAGATCAGACCTTTATGCAGAAGTAGCAGACCTGACTGTAGATACCAACAACATGAAGCCTTCAAATGTCTCTGAATTACTGTTCGATAGTTTAAAGTCTCGTTTAGGTGTAGAAAATGAATGAAGTCAAAGTAGCGCTACCTAGTGGCATTGCATATCCGGTCATTATCGGCAATGGTGCGATGGGTAGATTGCCGAGCTTGATTCCTCCTGGAGCTAATCGCGCTGCAATTGTTACACAGCCAAAAATTGGAATATCTGTAGAACTTGAAATCGAACATAAGGTTTTTGAAATTGGTGACGGAGAGGAAGCTAAATCTTTAGGAACAATTGGAGAACTCTGTAGCGCTTTTGCTTCTTGGGGTTTAACAAGAGCTGATGTAATTGTAGGTGTAGGGGGAGGGGTGGTTACCGATGTGGCTGGATTTGCTGCTGCCACATATCACAGAGGAGTTGCCGTTATTCACGTAGCTACAACTCTTCTAGCGCAGATCGATGCTGCCGTAGGTGGTAAAACAGGAGTCAATCTTCCAGAAGGAAAGAATTTAATGGGTTCCTTCTGGCAGCCATCAGGCGTCATATGCGATCTTGACACTTTGGACACGCTTCCCGAACGCGAGTTGCGTTCAGGTTTGGGAGAGTTGGCTAAATACCATTTCTTGACTGGCGATCCACTTATTCAAATGGAACTAGAAGACAGAATTTCAAGGGCAGTTGAGATAAAAGCTGAGATCGTCGTACAAGATGAAAAAGAGCAAGGTAAAAGAGCCTTGCTCAACTATGGACATACTTTGGGTCACGCCATTGAAAATATTGGAAATTATGAGATTAAACACGGAGAAGCAGTAGCCATAGGTCTGATTTATGCCGCAGAACTTGCTCATATCCTAGAACGCATAGATCATGAAAGAGTTTTGGAACATCGCCAAATAGTGGAGAGCTACGGTCTCCCTAGTGTCCTACCTTCATCAATGAGTGATAAGGATTTATTATTAGCAATGACACGAGATAAAAAAGCAGTGGATGGCTTTACTTTCGTTTTAGATGGTCCAAATGGTTTAGAAATAGTAAAAGGTATAGAAGAGATTCTTATAAAAGAAACTCTTAAAAAAGTTCGATGATTTCGACAAAGAAGTGGAGGAAAATATGAGCGAGCCAATTTTGTTGCTTCTATCGGGACCAAATTTGAATCTTCTTGGAGAGCGAGAACCCGAAACGTACGGGAGTGAAACTTTAGAGGAGCATGTCCAAGCAGCTATAAATAAAGCAGCTGAAATAGGATTTCTGCTCGAGCATTTTCAATCAAACCATGAAGGTGAACTTGTCGACTCGATCCACGCTGCCCGAAATAGATGTTCAGGAATAATTATTAATCCCGGAGCTTTCACCCATTATGCCTGGTCTATACATGATGCCTTGGCCAGTTTCGATGGCCCTGTCATAGAGCTACATATTTCCAATCCGGCATCAAGAGAACCATGGAGACACACCTCAGTTGTGGCACCAGTAAGCTCAGGCACTATTGCAGGTTTTGGGGCAAAGGGTTATCAAATGGCAATTGACGCCATGGCAGGCATGATTAAAGAATGAAAAACAATTTCAATTTGGATTTTGACATGAAAGGCCGACTTTCGAGCCTTATTGAGAAATTTGAATCAGCAGGATGCGAAGC
>DBNM01000112.1:8944-10817 GCA_002299135.1 Candidatus Neomicrothrix sp. UBA672
ATAAATCTCTGCTTTTAGTTGATGGACGTTACGGAGATCAGGCAGTTGAAGAAGTAGAAAAATCAGGTGCTCAAATTGAAGTTGAGATGGTTGGTTCACAGCAGTCTGAAAGACTTAAGACTATTTCCAGAATGACTAAACGCGTCGGACTTGAAGCTCAATCAGTCACTTGGGCGAGAATGAAGAACATGGAAAAGGTTTTTGAAAATTCAGAATTGATATTTACCGAAGGTCTCGTAGAGGATCTAAGACAGATCAAAGACAAAGGTGAAATCGCCTTGATGAAAACAGCAGCAGAAATAGCTGATAAAGCATTAGCCGATATTTGGCCGATGCTTGAAACCGGAGTAACTGAAAAACAAGTTTCTACTGCTTTAGACGAAATGATGGTAAAACATGGAGCAGAAGGAACTGCTTTTGAAACAATTATCGCTGCAGGCCCTAATAGTGCACGTCCTCATGCAAGACCTGGTGACAGAATCCTGTCAGAAGGAGATCTTGTAGTTTGCGACATGGGAGCTCTTTATAAAAGCTACAGGTCGGACATGACCCGCTCGACCCGTATAGGCGGCACCGGAACGGGCAGGCCAGCCGAAATGCTTGAGGTGGTTTTAGAAGCGCAAAAAGCAGGGTTAGAAACTGTAAAGGAAGGCGTGCCTAATGCAGATGTTGATTCTGCCTGCAGGGAAGTATTAAAGGAAGCAGGTTTAGCGGAAGCTTTTACCCATGGGACAGGCCACGGGGTCGGACTTGATATTCATGAAGCTCCTACACTTTCTGGACTTACCACTGATACTCTTCGCACAGGGCAAGTGGTGACAGTTGAACCTGGAGTATATTTGCCTGACGTCGGTGGTGTTAGGTGGGAAGACACTGTGATTGTCACTGAACAAGGTTGTGAGTTTTTAACTCATTCTCCAAAAATAATTTAATTACGAGAGAAAAGAAAATGCCTGTTATAACAACAAATGATCTAAAGAATGGAATGACGCTTGAGTTGGACAGCAAGTTGTATCAAGTCGTTGAGTTTCAACATGTCAAACCAGGCAAAGGTCATGCTTTTGTGCGAACCACTTTAAGAGGTCTACAAAATGGTGTAGTGGTCGATAGGACTTTTAGAGCTGGAGAAAAAGTAGAAAGAGCAATTATCGATAAGCGTTCAATGCAGTTGTTGTACAGAGATGGCAATGATTATGTTTTTATGGATTCTGAATCCTTTGAGCAGATATCTATAGAGCCACAAACTCTTGGAGATTCGGTCAAGTACTTAGCAGAACAAAGTGAAGCGCAGATGTTAATGTTTGGAACCGAAATTGTGGGAGTTGAATTGCCGGCAGCGGTCGAATTGAAAATCGCTGAAACTGAACCAGGAGTTCAAGGTGACAGGGTTTCTGGAGCTAGAAAACCTGCAACTCTTGAGACAGGGCTGGTCGTTCAGGTGCCACTTTTTGTTGAACCAAATGAACAAGTAAAGATTGACACTAGAACCGGCGAATACCTAAGCCGTGTTTAATAATAACGACTACCAGCTAGAGGTTTGAAAATGCCATCAGGCGCCATTAGTGGTTTCGGATCTAGACGTGAAGACAGAGAAACAGCATTAGGAATTCTCTATGCGGCTGAAACTCAAGGAAGGGAAAATTTAGAAGTTCTGAATGAACAGCCAGTGAAGCCAGAGAGTTACGTTTATGACTTAATTGAAGGAATAGCGTCAAAACGAGAAGAAATAGACTCACTGATTGAAAACAATGCAGAAGAATGGCGTTTAGAGCGGATGCCAGTTGTGGATCGAGCTGTATTAAGAGTAGCGGTACTTGAATTAATCAATTTTCCCGAAACGTCAATAGCTACAGTGATCAACGAGGCGGTGGAA
>DBNM01000112.1:11237-12848 GCA_002299135.1 Candidatus Neomicrothrix sp. UBA672
TCTTCCTTGAAACCTCTTATAAGTGTGGATCCATAAATAAAATTTCTTCTGAGCATGAATGCGCAAACACCTCACGTACGCGTATATGGTAGTGCTTGGCCGTCAAACGGGTCCCAGTGAGGCCCATACGGATCGAGGAGACAAGGCCTATGGCCGACCGAGAAAGACGTATGACGCCCCCTTTCGGGGGCGTTTTTGTTGCAAGCGCTCGTGTGATGACACGAGACGACATGAGAAGAGCAATACGTCGTATGGCGCATGAAGTAATTGAAAGAAACCAAGGATCAGAAGACGTCCTCATAGTGGGCTTGCAGACAGGTGGAGTCAAAGTAGCAGAAAATCTCGTAAAAGCCCTAGAAGATATTGAGGGAAGAAAAATAGAATCTGGTTGCTTAGATGTTGCGTTGCATAGAGATGACATTGGTTTGAGACCGGTCGTTCCAGAAGCAGCTACAAATTTGCCCGACCAGATAGACGGCAAAATAGTTGTGATAGCAGATGACGTTCTTTTTACAGGGAGAACTATTCGAGCTGCTCTTGACGCTATTTGCCATTTTGGTCGTCCTAGATCAATTCAACTTGCAGTGATGGTGGATAGAGGCCATCGAGAATTACCTATACGACCGGACTATGTTGGCAAAAATTTACCGACAAGGATTGATGAGCTAGTAGATGTGACCGAAGAAGGGGTAGATCTAGGAGTGATGAGAAAATGAGTTTAGATATTGAAACTCCTCCAAATTTAAGTAAGCACCTTCTGGGAATAGAAGGCACGACTAGAGAACAACTGGAACTAATTCTTGAATTAACTGACAGATTTGCAGAAATAGGAAAAAGGCCGATTCCAAAAGTTCCGGCGCTAAGAGGAAGAACTGTAGCTTCAGTATTTTTTGAAGATTCGACTAGAACAAGACTCTCATTCGAATCTGCTGCACGTCGACTGTCAGCAGACACGCTGACATTTTCAGCGGGGTCATCGTCGCTCTCAAAAGGCGAAAGTCTACGCGACACAGTAGAAGTAATCAGTTCATACGGCGCGGATGTTTTGATCGTCAGACACAGTATGGCCGGAACACCAAAAAGAGTTTCAGAATGGACTGACGCTTGCGTTGTAAATGCAGGAGATGGATGTCATGAACATCCGACACAAGCGTTACTGGACTGTTATACGTTAAAACAACAACGAGGATCATTGGATGGAATGTCGATTGGCATAGTGGGCGATATAAGGCATTCCCGTGTTGCTAGATCAAACGTCTTAGCTTTTTCATCTTTGGGAGCAAAAGTTACACTTATAGCCCCACAGACTCTCATCCCTCCGTCGATAGAAAAATGGCCAGTTGAAGTTTCAAATGTTTTAGACGACGTCATTTCGGATCTAGATGCCTGCTACCTGCTAAGAATGCAGTCCGAGAGGCACAGCAAAGGCCTTGTTCCTTCTTTGCGAGAGTATGCAAAAGATTTCGGTTTAAATGGACGTAGATGTCAAATTCTCCCAAAGGACGCACTAATACTTCATCCAGGTCCAACTAACCAAGGAGTAGAAATAACTGCTGAGGTATCAACGGACTCACGATCCATAATCCTTGATCAAGTTACAAATGGAGTTTC
>DBNM01000076.1:0-1915 GCA_002299135.1 Candidatus Neomicrothrix sp. UBA672
CGATGGTCATCAATGGGTTCTGTTGAATCAGCTACTAGTTCAGAAAATTTGTTTATTACTGCCTCTGAAAGGTTACTGTTGGTTTCCCAATCAAATTCGTGTGATATGAATTCTTCTGCTTCGGTAGCTCGAAATGGCACAGGGGATACAGAACCAACACCTATTCTTAAATTTCTCCCTAAATAATCTGTTACTAATGCGAGAGAAACGACTGAAATAACCATTGCATTTCGAGTTCCCACTTTTAAGAAATTCTTGGGGCCCCTTGAATACAGGCACCCTTATTGATTCAATAATTTCTCCCGGCTTCAGTGAATTTGCTTTAACACCAGTTATAAATTCTGTAATAGAAACTTCTCGAGTTCCTGTTGACGATTTCAATTGAATACATGCGTCCATTGCTACTAAAACAGGAATTGTGTCTCCGGCAGGTGATGCCGTAGCTAAATTACCTCCCAGGGTTCCTGCGTTACGTATTTGTGGGGAACCTATAGTTCTTGCTGCCTGTGCTAAAGCAGGAATAAATGATGCTAATTCGGGATGTGTAAAATCTGTATAAGAAACACCTGCCCCTAAAATGATTTGGCTATCTTCAATAGTCCACTTTTTTAATTCAGGTATTCGACTTAAGTCTAAAACAGCTGTCCATAGAGTGTGCCCCTCTATTTACTTGCACCATAAGGTCAGTTCCTCCTGCAAGTACTGTTGTCGCTGGATTTTCTGCCAATACAGCACATGCTTCATTAACTGACTTAGCGATAATTACCCCCATCTATTAAGGGTGCCGGAACTTCAACATTTTGTCAACGCGTTTGATACCTGTATCTTTAATCTTGTGGATATGTTAAAACACCCTTTACTGGAAGCTCTCTTACCATTAGCGGACATTCTTGGAATTCAAATTCTAGATAAGCACGAAATATCAGAATCAGATTTGCATCTCATATGGGAAGGTGAAGTTGTGGGTGGCGTACGTAGACATAATTTAAATGGAGCTTTAACTCGTCTTCTGTCTGCTGTCGAGATCGAAATGAATTTGAAAGTTGAAGATATGGACAGAATTCAAAAGCAACAGGCAGTCGCCCTGCTTAATGAATGGGGTGTGTTCAATTTGAGGAAGTCTGTAGAAAGCGTTGCAGAAGCTTTAGAAGTTAGCCGTTTTACGGTTTATAACTATCTTGAGCGTTCTGAAAATGACTAATTGACTTTTAGGCACTAGCTTTTCTTCTATGACTGAATCCCCATCTAAAACAGAAACCAATGATGACTTATCTCGTGTAGATGCAGTTGCTTTAGCAAAAATGATTAGAGATAAAGAACTTTCTCCTGTCGAAGTCGTTTCAATGACAATTGAAAGGATTGAGCGGTTAGATAAAGATCTAAATTCTGTAATCCACCGCCAATTTGAAAAAGCTTTAGAATTAGCGGCTTCATCTGACCTTCCTGATGGACCTTTCAGAGGTGTTCCGATGTTAATCAAGGATCTTTGGGCAGAGGAAAATGGAGAACCCCACCATGCAGGAGTCAAAGGAATGCGTGATGCTAAATACATCGCCAAAACCGACAGTGACCTTGTCACTAGATACAAAGAAGCTGGTTTCATAATTGTCGGCAGAACTAATACTCCTGAAATGGGAGCAGTTGCAACTACAGAACCCTTAGCTTATGGTCCGACTAAAAATCCATGGAATTTGGATTATGGTCCCGGCGGTTCATCTGGTGGTGGGGCAGCCGCTGTAGCAGCAGGCTTTTTACCTGCTGCCAACGCAAGTGATGGCGGAGGTTCCATACGAATTCCAGCTGCAATGTGCGGTTTGGTTGGATTGAAACCATCAAGAGGAAGGGTTCCGATGGGACCAGAAAAAGAAGAATGGGGGGTTTCTATTCAACATGTGGTTTCGCATACGGTCCGAGA
>DBNM01000076.1:2247-3535 GCA_002299135.1 Candidatus Neomicrothrix sp. UBA672
ACTTCAGCAATTCTTGATGCAACTGCAATAAATTTTCCTGGTGATGGGGTTTTCGCTCCTGAATTTGGACGACCATATTTCAATGAAAGTTCTCAGAATTTAAAACCACTTAAGATTGGAATTAAAATTTCCGACCCGCGTGTAGAGGTAAATCCTGATTGCATCGAAGCTGTGCACACTGCTGCATCTCTACTATCAGATTTGGGACACCATGTTGAAGAAACATCTCCGGAAGCTTTAAACGACAAAGAAAGAGTCAGTGAACTGGGTTGGGCGTTTGGAATTAATTGGTCTGTAAATATTGCAGCAAATTTTGCTTATCTAGCTAAACGTTTAGATCGTGACCTGGTAGAAGATGATGTGGAACCTGGAACATGGTTTTTGGCGCAACGAGGAAAAGAACAGTCGGCTACAAATTTTGTTAAAGCTCAGGGAATAATGTCGACTCTTCGTAGAGAACTAGCAAATTGGTGGTCGAGTGGATTTGATCTACTTCTAACACCTACAACTGCTCAACCTCCCCCTCTTATTGGTCGGCTGGTTCCAACAGAGGAAGATCCTATACGGGCATCAATAGAGTCGGTTCCTTACTCTGTGTTTACTTCGCCGTTCAACACGACCGGTCAACCTGCTATCTCTCTGCCAATTGGAAGTTCCAATGGGCTACCTGTTGGCATTCAACTCGTAGGTGCTTATGGAAGAGAGGACCTAATTCTAGCTGTCAGCTCTCAATTAGAAGAAGTGGTTAGGTGGTCTGAAAATCGAGCACCTTTTCACGCTTAACTTTTCAAGCGTCGAGAACCCCATAGCCAGCTTGACCAATATCGACAACTGGCGGTTCAGTGGACCATGGAAAATTAACCCATTTATCAGTGTGTTTCCAAACATATTCACAGTCAACGATTGAATGAGGTTTTTGATAAAGAACGGCAGATTTTACTTCTGCGACCTTTTCTAAAGCATGTCCGCGGACTAAAGCGAGAGTATTTCCGGTATCAGCGACGTCATCGACTATAAGGACTTTTGCTTTTCCTAAATCAACCCAGTCAACATATGGCGGAAGCACTACTGGAAGGTCTAAGTGCTCATCGACTCCTGTGTAGTATTCCACATTCATTACGTAAAGATTTTTTACTGCTAATGCATATCCGAGTGAGCCAGCTACAAGCATTCCGCCGCGAACAATCGCCAAAATAATATCTGGTTGATAGTTATCATCTGCGATTGTTTGGGCGAGTTCTCTAACTGCTTTTCCGTAACGATCCCAATCCATCTCTTCGCGTTCGGA
>DBNM01000012.1 GCA_002299135.1 Candidatus Neomicrothrix sp. UBA672
CATTAATAACCGAAAAAGAAACGATTAGTTTTCTTGATTTTGATGACCCTGAGCCCGAATCTGATCAAGTCGTCGTCGATATAGCATTGTGCGGTATTTGCGGAACTGACATTCATGGATTCAACACGCCAGGCCCGATGCGAGCGTCGATTTGCGGACATGAGTGGACTGGCACAGTTAGTAAAACAGGTACTGACGTGGCAAGGATTAAAGAAGGGGACCGTGTCGTGGTTGCTGTGCCACCTTCGTGTGGTTCATGCGTTTCCTGCCAAGCGGGTCAAATGGCTAAATGTGAAACAGTTCTAGAAGCTGTAGTCGCAGCGGGTCGCTTCGATACCCCTCATGGAGGGTTCGCTCCCAGAATAGCCGTCAATCATTGGAGAACAGTAATTGCTGATTCAAGACTTAGCGATGTTCAAGCTGCCCAAATAGAACCCACGACCATCTGCTTTCATGCCGTTCGTTCCACGCCACCTACACTTGGTGATGTTGTAGTCGTTCAAGGTGCGGGACCAATTGGATTAACAACTCTCCAATGGGCTCGAGCTGCTGGAGCTCAGACTTTAATTTCGGTAGAACCAGATCCACTCCGAAGAGACGTTGCTTCGGGTATTGGAGCTGACTACACGGTAGAAGCAGGTGAATCTGCTGAGGAGCTAATAAAAGAAATTACTTCAGGACTTGGAGCTGACGTTGTATATGAGTGTGCTGGGGTGCCGCCTGCACTCCAGAGTGCAGTTGATTTAGCACGAAGAGGTGGAATGGTCTCTTTGATAGGACTTGCAGCTTCGGATGCCCTAACTAAACCAGGTGAGTGGCTTCGCAAAGAAATAAACGTGTCTGCATCACTTGGTTACACCCATGAAGAATTCGAGATGTCGATGTCATATGTAGCGGACGGTAAGATCAACTTAGATGCCATTCACACGGGGACAGTTCCTTTAGATGATATTGGTAAAGCTTTTTCTGATCTGTCAAGTGGTGTCTCTGGAGAGTTAAAAATTTTAGTTGACCCTCGCTGACGTTAGATCCATTCTCCAATTTTCCATCCAGCGATTGAACCAATTGGTACGAGTATTGCGAAAGCCCACCATTCCTCCACTAATCCTCCAGCGATTATTGCTCCTGCTATTGAGAATATTGCTCCGAAAAATAAGGGTGCAATTGTTGATTTGCTCATGTTACTCCCATCCCTAACAGCAACATTACAAGCTTAATTCCTATGAGCCTTGGATTATTTTAAAATCAGAAATTGCCGCTTTGGTCGTCAAAATGGAATCTAAATAAATTCTCATAACCACTCAATGCGTTCTTGAAGGAAAAAATATAAACTATTCTCACTCTTCGGCATACTATGACCACAGAGAGTAATAAAATAGTTCCTATTAGAAGACAGGAAGATAATAGATGGAAAAGGATTCAGACGATCAAGACAAAGCTTACAGGAGCCTTGTAGGGGAAAGAATCCGTTCTATCCGTAAACAGAAACGTCTTTCCTTACAAGAAGTTGAAGCAAGATCTGAAGCTGAATTCAAAGCATCTGTCCTAGGTGCATATGAAAGGGCAGAAAGAGACATTTCTGTACCGCGCCTTCAAAGACTTGCAAATTTTTACAATGTACCTGTAGATCAACTGCTACCCAGTGAAGATGCATTGAATGAACTGGATGGAAATATTCACGCTCAGTTAGATGTTGATATAACCGAACGAAGCATAGTTATAGATTTAACAAAACTAAGTGAGTCTAAAGCTTCAGAATCTGCAGTAATAGATCGTTACCTAAAAATTATTCAAGTCAAAAGGCAAGATTTTAACGGTCGAGTATTAACTATTAGACGCGATGATTTACAGGCTTTGGCAGCGATAATAGGCACGACCGTAGAGGAAGCACCTCAACGTTTAGCCGAGCTAAATTTACTTCGAGATGCGATTTCAGGCTGAGAGCCCTGATACCAGCAGATAGTCTTAATCATCATGAGTGTTTTATCGCGCGTTCTTCGAAGTGGTGAGGGTAAGAAACTTAAAGCTATTGAATCTCTGGTTCCTGATATAAATTCTCTGGAGCCAGAAATGGAGAAACTGTCAGATCACGCACTACAGGCAAAAACAGACGAGTTTAAACAAAGGCTGGAAAAGGGTGAAGATCTTAATGATTTACTAGTTGAATCTTTCGCAGTTGTTCGAGAAGCTGCACGTCGGGTTATCGGACAAAGGCACTACGACGTCCAGATGATGGGGGGTATCGCACTGCATCTTGGATGGGTGGCGGAAATGAGAACTGGTGAAGGTAAAACTCTTGTATCTACTCTTGCGGCATATTTAAATGGTTTAACAGGCAGGGGTGTTCATCTCTGCACAGTTAATGATTATTTAGCTACTAGAGATAGTGAATGGATGGGACAGCTCCACAAATGGCTTGGCTTGTCTGTTGGACTGGTCGTACCTTCTGTTTCTGATCGGATTGAAAAAAGACAAGCTTATTTATCTGACATTACTTATGGCACTAATAATGAACTTGGCTTTGACTATCTGCGTGACAATATGGCTTTAACTAAAGATGAACTCAGTCAACGCGGTCATGCTTTTTGCATCGTTGATGAGGTTGATTCAATTCTTATTGACGAGGCTAGAACACCTTTGATAATTAGCGGTAAGGCAAGCGATGCCTTGGAGCTTTATCAGAAATTTTCTTCAGTAGTAAGAAGTTTAAAACGCGACATGCATTATGACGTTGACGAAGAAAAACGAATAATCGCCCCCACGGAAGAAGGGGTGAGAGCAGTTGAAAAAGCTTTAGGAGTTGAAAACCTTTACGACCAAGTTTCTTCCAATCTGGTTCACCAGTTGCATGCTGCAATTAAGGCAAAAGAGCTTTACCAAAAAGATCGTGACTATATCGTGGCCGATGGTGAAGTCAGAATCGTTGATGAGTTCACAGGACGTGTTCTGGAGGGGCGACGATGGTCAGATGGGATACATCAAGCAGTTGAAGCGAAGGAGAAAGTTTCTGTAAAAGAAGAAAATCAGACTCTTGCTACAATCACCTTGCAGAACTATTTCCGTATGTATGAAAAACTTTCTGGCATGACCGGAACGGCTTCAACTGAAGCCGCTGAGTTGTCGGGTATTTACGGTCTGCAAGTGGTAACTATTCCGACGCATAAGCCAATGGTTCGAGATGATCGTCCCGACCTTGTTTATAAGACTGAAGCAGGCAAGTTCCAGGCTTTAGTAAGTGACATAGTAGAAAGACAGTCAAAAGGTCAACCCGTACTCGTAGGAACTATCTCAGTTGAAAAATCAGAAAAAATTTCACGTGAGCTAGAAAAACGAGGTATTGGTCACGAAGTTTTAAATGCAAAGCAACACTTCCGAGAGGCTGACATAGTTTCACAAGCCGGACGCCCAGGCGCAGTTACAGTTGCTACGAATATGGCTGGAAGAGGCGTGGACATAATGCTCGGAGGTAATCCATCAACATCGGGAGAGCAAGTACTTGAAAGTGGAGGCCTATACGTTTTAGGTACAGAACGTCATGAAAGTCGGAGAATCGACAACCAGCTAAGAGGACGTAGTGGTCGACAGGGAGATGTGGGCGAGAGTCGTTTCTACTTGTCCCTCGAAGATGAGCTTATGAGACTATTTGCATCGGGAGCTCTAAAAAATGTAATGGAGAAAACCCTTCCCGAAGATGTGCCAATTGAATCAAAAATGGTCTCAAAAGCTATAGAGCGTGCTCAAACCACGGTAGAGCAAAAAAATGCTGAAGCCAGGAAAAATGTTTTGAAGTATGACGAAGTTATGAATGAGCAGAGAAAAGTCATATACAGACGACGAAATGAAATACTAAGCGGTGCCGACCTGAGAGACTCTGTAATAGAGGCAATCGATGGAGTTGTCGGAGAAACAGTTGAAACATTTTGTGCTGAAGAACTGCCTGAGGAATGGGATTCAACTGGATTGCTAAATGAAATAAATGGGTACTGGCCCAACAACATTACTTTGGCTGACTTAGATTCGATTCAAAATATTTCCCAACTGGAACGACTCTTAACAGAAAGTGCTCTTGAGGCTTTCGAATCGAGAGAAAAAGATCTGGGCTTGGAAACTTTACGTGAAGTTGAGCGTCAGGTCATGTTGAGGATAATTGATCAAAGGTGGAAAGAACATCTTTATGAAATGGATCACTTGCGCGATGGTATTCATCTAAGAGCAATGGCACAAAAAGATCCAACTACTGAATGGCAAAGAGAGGGTTTTGAACTTTTTCAACAGTTAACAGAACTCCTGCAAAGAGATTTAGTCCGTTACATAATGCGAGTTCAGTTGTCATCTTCCGAAAGTGAAGACAGAAAACCTGAAGAGGTAACAACGAGCGGTCCGGAAGGTCCTGTGACCGGAGCAGCGGCTGTAGCCATGGCTGCAGGTGCTCCAACTGAAGTGAAAGAAAGCAGACATGTCGTAACGGAGCAGAAAATAAAGGATGAGAAAGAATCAACTCCTCGAAATTCGCCATGCCATTGTGGATCTGGACGTAAATTTAAACATTGTCACGGCCGTTGATATCAGAGTCAATTATTGGAATTGACCGTCACAGCTTTTAGGAGAAATAATTATAAATGAATGATTTTTCGGAGGAAATCTTACTTCTTCGGCAACGTCTTGATGAGGCAGAAAAATACCTCAAGATCGATGAACTGAAAGATCAAAAACTTTCCCTAGAGCAAGAATCTGCGGATCCTGAGCTTTGGAACGACCAAGATAAAGGTCGTCAAGTTCAGACCGATCTAGCAAGAGTGGTCGAAGATTTAGAGCGTTATTCAAATCTTGAAACTCGAATAGAGGATGCTGAGACTTTAATTGAAATGGCAGCAGAGGAAAAAGACCAAAGTTTGGATAATGAGATTGAAAGATTGATTTCTCAAACCGTAATTGATTTTGACGCTTTAGAAGTGCAGAGTCTTCTCTCGGGAGAATTTGACGCTGAAGATGCTGTCTGTCAGATTCAATCAGGAGCTGGCGGCACTGATGCTCAAGATTGGGCTGAAATGTTGCTACGCATGTATACAAGATGGGCCGAGAACAAGGGCTTAAAAATCGAACTAGATTCAGTATCACCTGGCACCGAAGCAGGAATTAGCTCAGCTGAGTTCATTGTTCGAGGGCGTCACTCTTTTGGGTTTCTTCAAAGTGAAAGAGGTGTCCATAGGTTGGTTCGTATATCACCATTTAACAAAGAATCGAAGAGGCATACAGCTTTCGCTTCTTTTCAAGTAGTTCCTTTTTTCGAAAAAGTCACCGAACAGGTCGATATTGATGAAACGGAATTACGTATTGACACCTATAGATCTTCAGGAGCAGGGGGTCAACACGTGAATGTAACTGACTCCGCTGTACGAATAACCCACATTCCCACCGGAATAGTTACTTCGTGTCAAAATGAGAGAAGTCAGCATCAGAACCGCGACAGAGCGATGCAAATGTTGGCAGCAAAACTGCTTGACCTTGAGAGACAGCGTCGCGATGATCAAATTGCTGAAATAAGCGGGAAGCAGTCGAACGTTGATTTTGGAAGTCAAATACGTTCATATGTGTTACAGCCGTATCAGATGGTAAAAGACTTGAGGACAGATTTTGAGATTGGTGATGTCGCTAGAGTGCTCGATGGTGACCTGGATGATTTCATTGAGGCCTACCTGCGTTGGAACAGAGCGAGATAAATTGAATGAAGAGATATCAATGAAATGTATTATTGCTCCCTTTCTGGTACCTTCTCCGCAGTGCAGAAAGTTATTTTTATGAGATGTTTTTCGACTGAAATAGATAGGTGCCGTCTGTTTTTTACCGCTGACCACGTGATAGGAAGGTCAAAATGATTCGATTTGAAACTGTCACGAAGACCTATAAGGGCGAAGTGGTAGCTCTACGGGAAGCATCTGCTGAAATCCAGAGAGGAGAGTTTGTATTTCTGGTAGGTCCTTCAGGTTCGGGAAAATCAACTTTTATACGGCTAATAAACAGAGAAGAAGTTCCGGATGCAGGAAAAATATTAGTCGCCGGAAAAGACGTCAGCTCTCTTAGCTCATGGAAAGTCCCTTACTTGCGTCGAAATATTGGTTACGTGTTTCAGGATTACAAACTTTTACCAAAAAAGACTGTTACCGAAAATGTTGCTTTTGCTTTAGAGGTTATAGGGAGACCTAGACCAATCATTAAACGCCAAGTTCCCGCAATTTTAGAACTAGTTGGTCTTTCAAGGAAAGCTGATCGCCTACCAGAAGAACTCTCAGGCGGTGAACAACAAAGGGTTTCAATTGCCAGAGCTTTCGTAAATAGACCCCTAATACTGCTAGCAGACGAACCAACTGGAAATTTAGATCCAGCAACTTCTGTAGGTATTATGAGGCTTTTGGACAGAATAAATCGCAGTGGAACTACTGTCGTTATGGCCACTCATGATCGTGGCATAGTAGACACAATGAGACGCCGAGTGATTGAGTTGGACAGAGGAATGCTTGTTCGTGATGAATCACGTGGGGTGTACGAATGAAGACATGTTGCACGATCTTGAGGTTGTGCTGAGATGATTTTTCGTTTTTGGTATTTCATACGTGAGACTTTTGTAAGTCTTTGGCGAAACCTCAGCTTGACTCTTGCTGCCATTTTGACAGTGGCTATTTCCTTAGCGTTAGTTGGCTCGTCTTTACTCATCAGGGAAGGAGCGGATCAAGCAACAGCACAGTTCCAAGAAGGGGTCGAATTCATTGTCTTTATGAATGCTGATGCATTAGAAAACCAAAATGAGGCAATCAGAAAAGTTCTCGATACAAGCCCTGCAATAAAGGAATATGTCTATGTAGACAAATTCGCAGCATATGAAGAGTTTCGTGAACTTTTTGTTGATAAGCCTGAATTGGTGGAGAGCGTAACTCCTGAAATAATGCCTCCTTCTTATCGAATTGTTCCAAGCGATCCAGACGCAGACAATGTCACAGAACTGGCAAGACAGTTTTCAGAACAACCTGGAGTTAAGGAGGTTGCAACTGCGACAGAAGCAATTCGACAAATAGAAGATTTCTCAACGAGAGTCAGTCAGGCTCTTTTACTAGCAGCAATAGTTCTTGTAGCGGTTTCGGCTGTACTGATATTGAACACTGTTTTCACCGCTATCTCAGGCCGTAAAACTGAAATAGAAGTTATGAAACTTGTGGGTGCAACAAATTGGTTCATACGAATACCGTTTATGTTGGAAGGAACAATCCATGGGCTAATGGGAGCGGGGCTTGCAGTTCCAGCCTTATTCGTCGTCGACAGTAAGGTCCTTGCTTATTTCCAAGAATCAGAAGCAGTTCCTCTTTTTAGAGGTTTCGCAGTTCCAGAGGGATTTGTATGGAATACAAGTATTTGGATACT
>DBNM01000042.1:0-4977 GCA_002299135.1 Candidatus Neomicrothrix sp. UBA672
GAAAATTAATTAAACTATCTGGTTCGAGAAGGGCTCTGGTTTCTTGAAAAAGAAAACTTTTGTTGGGTGAACCTCCGCCCTTTGCCAAAAAAAGAAACTTGTACGAATCGCCTGGAACAGCTTCAATCTCAATCTGTGCAGGCAGATTTGTTCCAGTATTTTTCTCGGTAAACATATTTATGGGTGCCATTTGAGAATAACGAAGGTTCGAAGTTGTGTAAGTGTCATAGACACCTCTAGAAATGGCTTCTTTGTCGTCTGTATCAGTCAGGACCTGCTGACCTTTCTTCGCCATGATTAGGGCAGTTCCGGTATCTTGACAAGACGGCAGGATCCCTCCAGCAGAGATATTGGCATTATGGAGTAGTTCCAATGCGACGAAACGGTCGTTTTCCGAAGCTTCTGGATCTTCCAGTATTTCAGCTAGTTGAGATAAATGACTTGTACGAAACAAGTGCGCTATATCTCTCATAGCCGTTGAGGTGATAAGTCTTAAAGCTTCTTCTTCGACTTTAAGAAATTTTTTACCATCAGGCCCTTCAACTTCGGAAACTCCTGAATTTCCTAAATGGTTGAATTCAGTTTCTAAGTAAGGGTCTTTTAAAAGAGGGAGAAGATCTGTGTATTCAAAGTCTGGGAGTTGCTTATCTTCTGCCATATCTCCAAACTACCTCTACATGAGGTACTAGTTAGTTGATTAAATAATGAATATTTACTTCAACCGGCTAAAAGGTCAGATGCTATTTGATCCCACATAGAAGAATCGCTGTTTGAACCGAGACTATAGAAAGCCATTCTGTCAACAACATTCCCATATCTTTCAAGCACACCAGGAGCTATTGCTCCAGGTTCTCCGACAACTGCGAAAGTTTCTAACATTTCGTCATCTATAATCGTTCCCATTTCCTGCCAAGCTCCTTCTTTTGACATTCTGTTGAGTTCGCTTTGAGCATCTCCCCATCCGTGTAAATCAAGAACTGGACGATAAGCAGGCGTAGAAGCATAGAAAGCTATTTGTTGTCTAATGGCTGTTGCAGAATTTTCGATTGCTTTTTCGTCATTTCCGGTTACAACAAAACCAGGTCCTACAATTTCAAAGGAATCTAAACTACGCCCTGATTTATCTAAACCACGCTGCACAGCCGGAATGGTCACCTCTTTTAAGTATCGCTCGGTGCTGAAGGCATGGCAAATGATTCCGTCACAAACCTCTCCAGCGACTTCAGACATGAGAGGGCCGACGGCAGAAATGAAAATTTTTGGACTTCCGTGGTTACTCGGACCAGGATTGAAAAAAGGTGACATCAAAGTATGTGTATAGAAGTCACCTCTAAAATCTAACCTTGAGCCGTCTTGCCAAGAGTCCCAGATCGCTCTAATCGCAGCGACCATTTCACGCATCCGTGCTGCCGGTTTTGACCATTCCATTGAAAAACGTTTAGTTATGTGCGGTTTTATTTGAGTTCCAAGTCCAAGAATAAAACGGCCTTTACTATAGTTTTGAAGATCGTAACCAATATTGGCGAGAATCATTGGGTTGCGGGCAAAAGCTACAGCAATTGAAGTTCCTAATTCTATTTTTTCAGTGTGTTCAGCAGCGATCATATGAGGAAAAAATGGATCGTGGCTTGTTTCTGCTGTCCAAGCACCTGAGTACCCTTTAGCTTCAAGTTGTTTCGCTGAATCAATTATTGGCTGGAATCCACCTTCCAGCGAGGTTGGGAATGCAGCTCCTAGGCCGCCATCAATTTTCATAGACATGACCGTAGCGCGTTAAATGGAAATTTTGAAGTTTTATTGATTTTTGCTGGACAATGTTCTTCTAAACTCTTGATGTGGCAATAGAAAAGAAAATAAGCGATGAGTTGCATCTTTTAGCTGCTCGCAGATTAAGAGCGGCAGGTATGCGTTACAGCAAATCAAGAAGAGCCATAGTAGAAGTTTTGGCTAGTGCTGGTAGACCTTTAACGCTTGATGAAGTTTTGGCTTTCAACTCAGATGACAACCTAGCGCAGAGTTCTGTTTACAGAAATTCAACTGAACTTGTAGACGCTGGTGTTGTAAAATGTTTAGCGTCAGGGAAAGATCACAATCGTTTTGAATTGGATGATTCAATAATTGGGCATCATCATCACTTCGTATGTTTAGATTGTGGCGAGATAGAGGATTTTCAAGTTCCCGAATATTTTGAAAAAGAAATACTTCGGTTAGAGGCAGAACTTGTAAAGAAAGGGCTGTCGGTCGAAGGACATACGTTAGACATTCAAGGACGTTGCCCTAAGTGCTCGAAAAAAATAGTAGGTAATTTTGTTTCTTAAACGTAATGCAGCTCGAGTTGTTCTCCTTGATAATAAAAAAAGAATTTTTTTAGTAAATGCTGAGGATCCGATAGATCCATTTAAACAACCGTGGTGGGAAATTCCAGGTGGAGGGATCAGTAGAGGAGAAGACAGTGCTATTGCTGCAGAACGTGAATTGTATGAAGAGACAGGTATCGACTCAATCCAGATGGGGCCAGTCATTTGGACTCAGCATGTCCAATTCACTTTCGGTGGTTATTTCTTCGACAGTTATGAGAAAATTCATGTTGCATGGTGCGATGGGGGAGAATACCGCCCTCAGCATTTAGAAGCCTTGGAAGCGGCTGCCTTTCTAGGAGCTAGATGGTGGGATATTAGTGAACTGCTTCAATCAGAAGAGCCAGTTTTACCAACTTTATTGAGAGAACATATAACACCGATTGTTTCTGGGGATCTTCCTGAAGAACCAATTGATATTTCTCCGGTTCAATTGGAAGAAAATTAATTTTGCTCTTTTTCTTCGCGCTCTGCTCCTCTGACCGCGTAGTGAAGCAAAATTGATGGAGCTAGGACTATAGATCCAACTATTAAAAGAACGGTCAAAGTTTTGGCGACAAGATTATTAAATTCGACGGTAAATCCAATAGCGAAAATAATCAATGACAGAAAAAAAATTGAATATCCGATTTTTCTTCCAGTATTGGCTATCAAAGAAGCCTGTTTACGACGTATTGCTAGAGAATTTGAATCATTTGAACTTGTCATCTGCTACTCCTTGGAACCACGGGCAGTGCCTATCAGTTCTTCACCTTGCTTATATACATAACAATGAATCCCTCTGAATCTAGCTTTTGAATCCTCAAAGTTTGTTCGGTTTGGAGTCAGGAAACCTAGTTCAAGTTTTGATAATTCATAGATCTCTTCAATAAAATCTTCAAATTCGTCATAACAAACTGAAGTTGCAAAAGTTTGCATTTCTTGGTCTCCAGGCCATGGGGCACCAGGTCCGGCAGGATGTTCAATTCTGAAAAATATTTCATGTTGGTGTGGACCTTTGCAAGAGACTTTCGTGTCTATCTCCACTAGACGTTTAGCATTAGTCCAAGAGTAATGATTAAAACAGTCGCCTGCGGCAAGATTGTGCACATTAACAACCTCTCCGACCCAATCAGGTGTGGGTTGTGAAGTCACTGTTGGTTTCACTTCAACAGCACTAGTCGTACTGTTTATCGGTGTGGTTTCACTAACGTTTTCAGCAGTTTTTGAACAAGCTACAAAGAGAAAAGTTGAAGCAAGAAATAAAAGTAACACCTCTCTTTTTTTGCTTGAAAAAGACATTAATTTAAACACAAGACAAGGTTAGGGGTGCTAGGTCGATCTGACTGTACCGTGGGCTTGTGTCTGTTGTAAAACTTGACGGTTTAGTTGCTTTATTAGAAGGTTTTCCAGCTTTAACAGGGGTTGATCTGACTGTGGATGCTGGTGAAATAGTTTTTGTAAAAGGTCCTAACGGAGCCGGAAAAACAACCTTGTTGCATCTGTGTGCAGGACTGATGCAACCGAAAGACGGAACAGGTCTGATTTTGGGGCACGATTTGTCCTCAGAAAGAACTGCAATAAGGAAAAGAGTTGGACTGCTTTCACACAGTTCAGGACTATATAGAGATCTCACAGTATTAGAAAATATTACTTTCTGGACTCAGATTGCAGGAGTTGAACAATCAGAAATTGATAGCCGTATTTCATGGGCTCTCGAGAGAATGGAATTGGATAGTAAATTGCAAAATCAGAAAGTCCGTTCTTTGTCTGCAGGTCAAAAAAGAAGAACATCGTTAGCGGTTTTCATAGTTCGTAGGCCAGACTTGTGGCTTATGGATGAACCTCATGCGGGGCTTGACCAGGAGGGAAGACAGATTGTAGATGACCTTATTGAAGAGTCAGTAGGAGCTGGAGCTACAGTCATTGTTGCGTCTCATGACTTGGAGCGTGTTTTAAAGCTTTCGACAAGAGTGGTGACTCTTTCTGGAGGCGCAGTGGTGGGTGCGGACCATGAGGGAAATAAATGAAAAGACTTTTTTCTGACATTGGGCTTATAACTGGTAAAGACTTGAAGATCGAATTACGTTCAAGGGTTCTCATCAATCAAGTAGCTCCATTTGCTTTAATGATTCTTGTTTTGTTCGGTATTGCTCTTGACGCAGATCAACAATCTTTGAAGAATTTTGCTTCAGGTCTATTTTGGATTTCTGTTTTGCTTTGTGCACTAATGGCGATTTCCCGATCGATGACTATAGAGCGTGATGATGAAGCATTGGTTGGGCTAAATCTGTCAGGGGTGGATCCGATCGCTATATTTTTGGGTAAGACATGTGCGATAGCAATACAATTGTTGGTTCTTGAAATTTTTCTAGGTGTGGGAATAATTTTGTTATACAGATCAGAAGTAGAAGATTTATGGTTGCTTGTTTCGACTGGTCTGTTCGCGTGTATAGCAGTATCAGCTTTAGGTACGATTTTTGGGTTTTTAGCTTCAGGTCTAGGGGTTCGTGAAACACTTCTACCCATTCTTCTTTTGCCGTTACTCCTACCTGTTCTTATAGGCGCAACTCGAGCTTTCGACGATGCTTTAGGTGTCGCCGCTATAAATGGTTGGAATTGGTTTGCTTTCGTAGCGGGT
>DBNM01000042.1:5370-14945 GCA_002299135.1 Candidatus Neomicrothrix sp. UBA672
TATTGGAAATGGATAGATGACAAGTTCGATTACAACCGCATCAAAAGGATCAAAAATTTTAGGAATGACTTCGATCATTGGATTTGTAGTTTTAGTACTTTTAGCTTTTTTCGTAACAGATCCAGATATTAGATTTCATCCCGAGACAGGTGAAGAGTTTGGACAGTTTGATGCGGTTCGACTTCTGTATCTGCACGTGCCCATGGCGATAGTTACATATCTGGCTTTTGTAATTTGCGCAATAGCAAGTGCAGGATATTTAGTAAAGCGCACATTTTGGTGGGACTCGATGGCTCATGCCGCTGGTGAAGTTGGCACTCTCACGTGCGCTTTAGTTCTTATTACCGGTTCTATATGGGGCAGACCCGTGTGGAATACATGGTGGGAATGGGGCGATGTGAGACTGATGAGCACCCTTATTCTTTTTCTTTTATTTCTTGGATATCTAGCATTACGTGGAGCTTTCGTAAGTCCACAACGTGCAGCGCGACCTGCTGCCATAGTTGCACTTATTGCAGTATTGGATATTCCTCTCATAAACCGATCAGTAGATTGGTGGGAAAATAGAACACTCCATCAGAAATCAACATTGTCAGAGCTCAAAATCGAAGATTTAACTCTTTTTACATTAATGTTAGGAATTTTGGTATCAGTGCTTGTGATGTCGTGGTTAATTCTGCATCGATTCAGAGTCGCGTGGTTGGAACATATCGAGTTTGAACAGGGAGTAAAAACTGCAATCGAAGAGCGTCGATACATGGGTCACGGGGGTTAACGATATGACACACTTAGGTTATTTACTTGCAGGTTGGGGATTGTCCTCTTTAGTAATTTTACTGTATGCGGTTCGTCTACTTAAAAGAGGAGCTCAACTATCAGCCCGAGTTCCATCTGAATATGCTCGTTGGATGAGCTCACCAAAACAAAATAACGGGTGAAACCTTTGGAAGAGCTAACACCTAGACAAGACCGAATAGAAAAGAAAAACTCTGGTCTATTGCCCAAATTTGCCGGAGTATTACTTTTGGTCGCAGTTGTTATTGTTTTATTTAAGACGTTGGGAAATGCTTCTTTATTTTTTTATCCAGTCGATGAAGCAGTAGAAAAAAGAATCGAACTTCAGGACAGACGCTTTCGTGTAATCGGAACTCCACAGCCTGGAATTATTGAAACTACGTTGTCCGGCCGTCAAGTCCTTGTTTTTACTTTATGCACAGGAGAGGTTTACTCTGACGTAGTTCATGAAGGTGACCCTGCAGAATTGTTTAATCCAGGAGTTCCAGTAGTTCTACAAGGAGTTTGGAGAGAAATTCAACCTCCAAGTATGGAGAAGCTCCCGTATTCACCAAAAGATGGATGGCATATAGAAACTGACAGCATGGTGGTTAAACATGACAATGATTACCGTTCAGACCGTGCCGAATTAGAGTCTTGCAGTAGTGAATAGCATGCTGTGTTCAGCTCTTAATCAACTGGATAAAAAAGAATTATGAATACAGATTTAGGAACCGCGTTTGTAGCTCTTGGTTTAACCGCGGCTTTGCTAGCTGTCGGTAATCAGATTTATGGGCTGATTGTTAAAAGGTCAGATTTATTGTCACGGGTCCAAATTCCAGTACTAATTATGTTCGTCGCCGCTTTGGGTCAAGTCGCTGTGATGGAAAGAGCTCTAATAACACGCGACTTCACGGTTGCTTATGTGGCACAACACGGGAGCACCAGAACACCGGCTTTATTTAATGTTGCCACTCTCTGGTCAGCGCTTGAAGGCTCGATATTGCTGTGGGTTTTGATCCTTGTGGGCTACCTGGGTTTAGTAGTTTGGAGATTCAAGAGCCGTCTTGAGGATCCCCTTGTCGCATGGGCAATAACTGTTATATCGATAGTCTGCGTTTTCTTTTTTATATTGTTGATGGGTCCTGCATTTCCATTTGGAGAGTTTGACCCATGGCCGGGCTTTGATGGGCCAGGTCCCAATCCACTTTTACAAAATCATATTTTGATGGCGTTCCACCCTCCAATTTTGTATCTGGGTTTTGTGGGTATGACGGTTCCGTTCTCTTTTGCTATTGCCGCTTTGATAACCGGAAGAGTTGGAGAGGGTTGGCTTGTGCAGACCAGAAAGTGGACTCTTATTGCATGGGGGTGCTTATCACTTGGAATAATTCTTGGCTCTTGGTGGTCGTATGAGATTTTGGGATGGGGCGGCTATTGGGCCTGGGATCCAGTTGAGAATGCTTCTTTCTTGCCATGGCTTACTTCTACGGCTTTTTTACATTCCGTGATGATTCAAGAAAAGAAAGGGATGTTGAGAGTGTGGAATCTGTCCCTTCTTTGTGCAACTTTTTCGTTAACCATCCTTGGAACTTTCATAACCCGCTCAGGCGTTCTTGAGTCAGTGCATTCCTTCACTGAATCAGGCATTGGACCTCTGTTGCTCGGATTTTTTCTTTTGGTGGTCATCACAAGTGTTGGTTTGATTGCATGGAGAGGGGAGAGTTTGCGAAGTCCTGGTTCGATTAGCTCGCCATTATCTAGAACCGGAGCATTTTTAGTTAACAATCTTTTATTTGGGTGTTTCGCTTTCGTAGTTTTTCTTGGAACAGTTTTCCCCTTGATTGTCGAAGCTTTAAATGGAGATCGCATATCTGTTGGTAATCCTTATTTCGTGAAAATGTCAACGCCTATCGGCTTTGCTTTACTATTTATGATGGCCATAGCTCCAGCTTTATCATGGGGTAAAACTGAACTTGATGTTCTTTCAAAACGGCTTACGCCTTCTGTTGTTTGTGGATCAATAGCAATGCTCGTGGGGGTTGTCGTAGGTAGCAGAGGTTTTGTCCCAACTCTGGCTTTGGGGTTCGGAGGTTTTGCGGCTGGTAGTGCTATTAGGCAAATTTCATTTGGGTTTAGAGCTCGTAAATTTAGGGTATTGCTTGGGAGAAATGGCGGCGGAATGGTAGTCCATTTAGGCGTGATTATTTTGGCGGTAGCGTTAGCATGTTCTTCTTCTTTTCTAAGACAGGCAGAATTTAAATTTGAGCAAATTGGTGATCAGGCAGAGTTAGGAGGTCACGAATTCAAATTTGATGGCATTGAACGTGTGGAGCTCAAGGAAAAGAACAAAATTATTGCGAAAATTTTTATAGATGATGAGCTATTCAAACCTTCAATAAACCACTTTCCATTCGGGGGTAGAAGTATTGGAACCCCAACTACACGTTCAACTTGGAAAGATGACGTTCAGTTGGCGGTATTAGCCGTTCCAGAAGAAGGTGAACAGGAAAATACAGTAATTAGAGTCACGATCCAACCTATGGTCTGGTGGATTTGGTTTGGTGGGGGTGTGATGGTTATAGGAACTATTTTTTCTTTATTCTCAAGGAGAAAAACTCTTTCTGAAGAGTCTCTTATATCAAGCGACGAAAATATTCAAGAATTGGAAATCAATGAGTCCGTCTAAGACCGCATCAGCAGTTGTTGCCATAGTCACGATTTTTTTAGTGGGTATCTTCGCTACAAGTGAGTCAGGTGAAGACAGAGTAAGAACTCACCTAGTGGGTGAAGTGGCCCCACCGATTTCAGGTGAAACTATTGATGGCACTTTTTGGAGTCTTGATGAAGTAAAAGGAAGATGGCTGTTGGTCAATTTTTTCTCCACAACCTGCATCCCTTGTGTAGAGGAACACCCTGAGTTGCTCTCCTTCTCAGAAAATCAACCCACAGACACTGGCGTCAGGGTAGTGAGTGTTGCTTTTGACGATGACCCTATTTCGGTAGAAGCTTTTTTCGAGAAAAATGGTGGAGAGTGGCCAGTCTTAACTCGCGATACAGGCCGCATATCGGTTGACTGGGGAGTTGTAGCTGTCCCAGAGTCTTATCTTGTTTCGCCTGCAGGATTTGTTTCAGCAAAAATCGTGGGCGGAGTCAAAAGGAATGAGATTGAGAACTTGGTTTTAAGAGCGAAAAGAAAATCTGAATGAAGAGTTTTAAGATACATCATTTAATTTGGGTTTTGTTCCTTATAGTGGCGGTTTTGTCCCTCACTTTTTCCGTACTCTCAGAAAGTCCACCTTTAACAAATTCTGAACGAGTCAGCAGCCTTGCAGCTGATTTTGCTTGTCCTGTCTGTGATGGTCAATCTTTGGCTGAATCAGATGTCCCAGTAGCGAAAACCATTCGAGCAACTATTTCCACGATGGTGGATGGTGGCTCATCAGATGAAGACATAAGAAATTTTTTGGTTTCAAAATTCGGTGAAGATATTGATTACAACCCAAACGGCGATGGGCTCACCGGACTTGTCTGGGTGATACCTGTAACTGCAGGTGTCGTAGCTCTTTTTGGGACAGTACTAATCTTATTTTCATGGATGGGTAAAGAGAAAAGTATCAATAAATCAAGAGGAAGATTTCCTTTTATGGCCAACTCACCCAAATGGATGTGGATTTCGTTTGTTTGTGTCGTGGCGATCGGGTCAGGTTTTCTAGTAGCTAAAACGGCAGGCAGCAGGAATTCCGGAGATGCAATATCAGGTGAAATCAGAATGTCCCCAAGAACTTTGTTGATCGAAGCATCAGTAGCTCCCAGAGAAGAGGCAATGGAAATCTATGATCAAGTTCTTGAACTGCAACCTTCAAATGCTGAAGCACTTGCTTACAGAGGTTGGATGCTATGGCTCGGTGGAGAATTGGAAAGCTCACTTTCTGATATAGAAAGTTCTATAATATTTGATCCGGCGTATCCAGACGCCAGAGCCTTTCGTGCAATTATAAATTTCAGAGGAGGAAAAATATTAGAAGCCTCTGAAGATCTTTTACTTCTAGACTCTTTAAACTCTGCACCTGTTATCAGAGACCTACTTGCATCTAGTCGTTTCCGTGAAAGTGTTTCTAGCGAGCTTGCACGAAACGGAGATTTACTTTTAGCTTTAGAGCTCCTTGATTCAGGTACTGAAAATGACCCAACAAATTCTTCACTTTACGCCCATCGCGGTTGGCTACTGGCTATCTCTGGTGATTCACAGTTGGCAGAACTGAGTTTAATTTCTTTGGGTATTTCGCTTGAAATCAATCCACAAGACCCGTATGCAATCGCTTATAAAGCTGTAGTTGAGGCAAAGATTTTTGAAAAAATGGACAACTCTAAAAAATACGTTGAACAGTTCAAAGCGCTTCCTGATCAACCTTCGGAACTTGTTGAACTGCTGAGATTAGAAGGACTTCTTTGAGGGTTAACTTAAATGTGATTCGTGGTAAAAACCAGTATCTATTTTTCCGTTTAAAAAAAATAATTCCCAAATTGATGCCTTAGCAAACCCTTTTCTGTTTGGTATATTCATTCCGTTTAAAGTCAGGGATCTTATTAATTCACTAATCACATCTCCGTGGCTGCAAAGGATTGAGGAAGTGTCTGAATTGTTTGTTTGAGCAAGTTTTTCGACCAAGTCACTTGCTTGGCTAGTAGAACCTTCTGAAAGTGAGTTTGATAATTCAATCTTCGTACCTGATTTTTGGGCAGTTGGCCAAATTGTTTGCTGGCACCTCACAGCTGGGCTGCAAAAAATAGAAGAAATATTAGTATCCGAAAAGTATTTAGCGACCATTAGAGACTGATTTGAACCTTCTTCATCAAGAGGTCTTTCTGGGTCGTCACCGTTCCAGACAAACCGCTCGACCGCTGAAGCATGACGAACAACGAATATTTTCATGATAAAAAAAACTGGTGGAGCATATTTAGAAAAAAAGAAAAGACATGATCAAATTGAAACTTCAGTAACACACACTTTGTCACCCATAGGCAAAGAAGAAGTCAGATCAGTTTTAACGTCACCATATAAAATGCTCAACATCCCTCTGACGAGTCCTCGATCGACTGCACAAATAACTGGATGTTCAATTGGAATGCTTCCGAAAGGACAGTGTTCAGAAAGAATCCTTAGCTGTCCATTCTCAGATTGTTCTGCCCGAGCTGAAAATCCGTGAGAGATAAGTGCATCCACAATTGCATCTGTAGCCGAACGAAAAGAACGTTGTGTTTCTTCTATTCCCAAGGATTCCGCCATGGAACGTCCGACCTCTGAGCCAACTTCTTCTGCTAATTTTTCAGCTTCTTCAGATGGCAGGAGAGACAGGGTTCGAGCTAGGAGGCTTATGAGAATGGAATCCCTCCTTACATCAAGATTTAACGGTTGATCGGAATTTGAAATCTTGTATGTCTTCGAAGGTCGACCTGCGGTTGATCCCGTGTTTTTTTTAAGTGAGACTTCAAGATATCCACCTGAAAGAAGTTTGTCCAAATGATGTCTAGCTACGTTGGGGTGGAGACTGAATTTTTTTGCTACTTGCGAAGCATTAGTTCCTTCTTCACATTCGCGTATATGCAAGTAAATGTCTCTTCTGGTGGGGTCGCCAAAGGCTCCAGTGATTGCTGTCACTATAGAGGCGAATTCTGTATGGTCGAGAGACGTATTCCCCATATTTTTATCCTACTTAAACTCTGCCTTTACTCTTTTGTCGGGAAAATATAACTAAGAAGAAGAGTAATTTTGTAATACAAGACGAGCAGAACTGCCCTTAAGCAAGCACCGGTATGAATTCGCACACGAATAAGAAATGTTTAGGTATTCAAAAAAATCGAGGAGCAGTAGAGTTTTTACTAATGAATGAAGAATCTGCAACAGAATCACACCAAGAAAGACCTCACGATGGAGCCCCTGTTCCATTTTCTGAAGCCAATGTCAAAACTCGGGTTCTTCTTGTGGCTTCGGGTAAGGGTGGAGTCGGAAAGTCTTCTGTTACGACAAATTTGGCAGTGGCTCTTTCAAAGCGCGGAAATGATGTAGCTGTAATTGATGCAGATGTTTGGGGGTTCTCCATTCCGAGAATGTTGGGTATTACTGAGCCACCAACTGTTATTGATGACATGCTTATTCCACCTTCTGCGCACGGAGTGCGATCAATTTCTATGGGATTTTTTGCAGAAGAAGACCAACCCGTAATCTGGCGTGGACCAATGCTTCATAAAGCACTCAATCAGTTCTTAACAGATGTTGCTTGGGATGAACCTGATTTTTTACTTATTGATTTGCCGCCCGGGACTGGCGACACTGCTATATCTTTAGCTGGTTTTCTACCTGATTCTGAGATGCTGATTGTTACAACTCCACAAATAGCTGCGCAATCAGTTGCACAGAGAGCGGCTTTCATGGCCGAGAAAGTCGAATTAGAGGTAAAAGGCGTGATAGAGAATATGTCCTGGTTTACCGGTGATGACGGTCAACGTTACGAACTATTCGGTGAAGGTGGTGGAAGTGCTCTTGCAGAAAAGTTAGGTGTTCCCTTGTTGGGACAGATACCTTTGGTGCCGACGTTAAGAGCAGGTTCGGATAATGGGAATCCAGTGGCGGCAGACCCTTCCACTGAAATCGGGTCTATTTTTGCTGAGATAGCAAGAGTTGTGGAAGAGGATTTAAAACCTTCTAAGCGACGTCACCGAGAACTTAAAATTAATTAATAGTCAGGGGATAATAAGTGGATTTACGTATTGGTATTGCACATATGCAGAAGGAAATAAACCTTGAAATGGCGGAGGATTTCGACTTGGGTGATTTTAAATCAAATTTAGAAGAAGCACTGAAAAAAGAGACGGGTATTGTGTGGCTGACGGATATTAATGGTCGCGAAGTCGGAATTCCGGGTAACAAAATAGGTTATGCAGAGATTGGTATTCAAGACTCAGGTCGCCCTGTCGGCTTTAGTTGAATCTTCGTGAGTAATAGGAAGCCAATGTGAAAGACTGTTTGAAATGGCGTCTCTAGAAGAATTAGCTAAGAAGAACAGCGACCTCGAAGATGACTCAATTTCTTACCTGCAGGATTTAACAAGATCTTGGGGCTTATTGGCAGATCTTTCTTTTTCTGATTTACTTTTATATTTACCCACCAAAGAATCACCAGTTGATTCTTTTGTTTTACTGGCACACGTGCGTCCCACGACTTCAACTACCTTGTATAGGGCCGATTTAGTTGGTCAAAAGTTTGAAGCGCAAAGTCGACCAGTGGTATCTGAAACTTTTTTGACAGCTCAAATATCAAATGGAAAAGTTTCAGTGGGTGGTGATCGTGAAATCAGTGTTATGGCGATACCGGTTATATGGAAAGGCGAAACGGTAGCAATTTTAGCTAGTGAAAAAGCTTTTGTCGGAGAACCTCCTAGATCGGAAATGGAAAGAACTTATTTAAGTATTTTTGACAGGTTCGCAGAGATGTTTGGACGAGGAGAATTCCCATACGGTGAGGAATCACGGTTCCGTCATCGAATGCCAAGACTTGGAGATGGACTGCTTCTAGTGAATACCGATGGTCAAATAGAGTTTGCTTCTCCAAATGCAGTTTCTTTGTTACATCGACTCGGTTGGCATAGACCAGTAGTTGGATCACGATTTGAAGAAATTGGATTAAGTTCAAAAATTCTTAATGAAGCTTTTTCTCTCAAGAGTTCTGTTACAGATGAGTTGGAACGAGAGGATAAAACTTTTGTTGTAAGTCACTGCTTCCCACTTTTACATTCAGGCAAAGCTACGGGAGCTGCAGTATTAGTTAGGGATGTAACAGAATTGCGCCGCCGCGACAGGCAGTTAATTTCAAAAGACGCGACGATTCGTGAAATACACCATCGGGTAAAGAATAATCTTCAAACCATTTCTTCCTTACTGAGAATTCAAGGTCGACGTCTAGATTCAGATGAAGCTCAAATGGCATTAAACGAATCGGTGCGTCGTATAGGAGCGATAGCGGTGGTACATGAAACTCTTGCAGTTAGCCAAGAAGGAGAGGTTACTTTTGGAGAGGTAATGCGACCCCTTGTAGAGCTGGTAAAAGAAGGTTTAAGCTCACCGGTTAAACCTGTTTCCATAGAAGTTAGTGGGGACACTGGTTTATTGCCTTCAGAGGTTACGACCACTCTGGCAGTTGTGGTTACTGAGTTGCTGCAAAATGCTTTAGATCATGGCTTCAAACCAGCCTCGGAGGAACTTGAAAATGGCAAGGTCGATGTTTTATTGAGCAAAAACGAAGAAGCAGTAATGGTAGAAGTCTCTGATAATGGAGTTGGACTTCCTGAAGGTTTTGATATCGAAAAGAATGTTGGACTTGGTCTAACGATAGTGAAAACATTTATCCAACAGGAATTAGAAGGATCTCTTAACGTGTTTTCAAATGGAACAGGTAAAGGTGTGAGATTTCAAATTTGTTTACCTTCTGACAAACTTTTTGAAAAAATTGATTTATAAGGCAGAGTAAAGTCGTGGACTTTCAAAAACGCCCTTTGGTAATTGCGCATCGAGGAGCTTCAGCTGATTTTCCTGAGAATTCTTTAGATGCTTTTTCGGGTGCCTTAGATCAAGGCGCTGATTGGATCGAACTGGACGTACGTCGATCAAAAGACGGCGTTTTAGTAGTTCATCATGATGCTCATCTTGTAGATGGCAATTTAATTAGGGATTTAGATTCAGATTGTCTACCAGAAGGAGTACCAAGTTTAGCTGAAGCTTTCGAGGCGTCAGAAAGCATGGGA
>DBNM01000042.1:15356-20930 GCA_002299135.1 Candidatus Neomicrothrix sp. UBA672
AGGGCTTATAAGCCAGCTGACAAAATATTGGTCTCGTCTTTTGATATGAATGCAATTAATCGAATTAAAGAAACGGATCCCTCAATTGCCACTGGATGGCTTGTCGCCGAAAGAAGCGACGGCATTCAAATACTTGACCGTGTAAAAGCTCATAACCATTCGTCAATTAACCCTTGGGATGATTTAGTAGATGAGTCTCTGATAGAACAAGCGCATTCTCGTGGATTAAAAGTAAATGTTTGGACTGTTGATGACGAAAGCAGGATTTTGCAGCTAAGCGAATGGGGAGTCGATGGGATAATCACTAATCTCCCAGGTCTAGCAGTAGAAGTTTTGAATCAAGAATCTTGAAATTTGGGTGTCTTTATTGGCATCACCACATCCAAACATGATGCTTTATAACGAAATGAAAACTCTTCGAAATTTCCCAGAAAATCACCGTCTACTTGAAGAGGTACCGATTTATAAGCGATTGCTTGTGCTTCAGTTAAATCACTTTGCAAATCTACGACACGACTCGATGTGGTTGTAGCTTTTCCGATTCCCAAAGACCCAAATACGACTGGAAGCAATCTTTTCAAAGTCAGATTTTTGAACGTTGCCATGGCTAATGGGGTGTCTAAATTTGCATGCGGAGCTAGAGAAATTTTTCTTGTTCCTAAATATGTGTACGGGTCGGTATTTAAACAGACTGAAAATAACCCTTCGACTCCTGTATTTTCCAGATCGCCGATTTCTTCATCACCCACTTTTCGAGTTGAGATGCGGAAAGCGGGACGTTTTCTGTCGTAGTGCCGGAGCCAAGTTCCTATTGCTGCAATAACGAAGAGAGGATGACCAGCGAAACGTTTTAGAACGCCGCTTTTTTTCTCGACTTGCTCGACAACTGCTGCATCAAACCCTATTCCAGCATGAAAAAGGAAATATCTTTCGTTTACTGAACCTAGACCGATCCGGTGAGTTGATCCAGCTTCTAAAGAATCCAATAGGGCTCCTGTAGCTTCAATAGGATCGTCAGGAATGCCTAAAGTGCGAGCAAAAACATTTGTAGAACCACCGGGAATAGCAGCTATAGCAGTTCCTGAGTCGACTAAACCATTAGCTACTTCATTTAATGTTCCATCTCCTCCAAGTACCACCACAATGTCTATTCCGTCCTTAGCCGCATTTTGGGCGATTCGCGTAGCATGACCTCTGCGGTTGGTTACTGCCACTTCGAGTCGGTGGTCAGCTGACAGTGCTTTTTGAATAACGGCCCTCGTTCTTCCAGTTACAGCGGAAGCCAAAGGATTTACTATTAGGAGAACTTTCATGTCCAATTAACAGTAGTTGTGAATTGCTAAAAGATTTGTGTTGAAGCCGAACTGTTGTTGAACTATTTGAAAATGGTTTTTTCTTTTCTGAAAGGATGAAAAAAATCTTGTAAAATCGGATGAAATTGGTCACTTGATGTACCAGTTTGATCATATAAAGGGCAAAATAGCGAAATGGATGTAGTTGTTTGTGTTAAACAGATTCCGGATCCGGCTGACCCAGGTGAGTTGAATCCAGATACGAAAACTTTAAAGCGTGACACCAAATTAATTCTTGATGAGTCTGACTCTTATGGAGTTGAGATGGCTTTGCAGCTTGTTGATGCCGCTGGATCAGGGGAAGTTCGTCTTGTCTCGATGACCCCGGGAGGAGAAACCGGAGGTTTGCGTACAGCATTAGCTATGGGAGCTGAAAGCGCAATTTTGGTAAGTGATGAAGCACTTGCTGGTTCTGATTCTCTTTCCACTGCAAAAGTTTTAGCAGCAGCTATAAAACGTTCGAATCCTGATTTGATTCTTACTGCTACTGAGTCAAGTGATGGATACACAGGAACAGTTCCAGAGCAGATAGCAGAAATTCTAGGTCTTCCGTCTGTTACTTTCGGAAAGGAAGTTTCAGTAGACGGTGAGTTGGCAACTGTTAAACGTCAGACTGAGTCTGGTTATGACGTGGTTGAATGTCCTCTTCCAGCTGTTATCTCGGTTACGGCTGGCGTAGTCGAACCTCGCTATCCATCATTCAAAGGGATCATGGCAGCAAAGAACAAACCTGTTGAAGAGCTTGATCTCGCTGCGCTAGAAATTGATCCAGCAACAGTTGGTTGGGCAGGTGCTCGTCAAGAGATAACTGAAATAGTCGATGCTCCCGCCCGTGAAGCCGGTGAATTAATTGTTGATGAAGGCGAAGCTCATGAACGGATCATGGCTTTTCTTGATGACCTTAAGGTTCTTTAGGAGGCATACGAATGGGATTTTCAAAAATATGGGTCCATGGCGAAGCGATTGATGGTGTTGTGGCTTCGATTACTCTTGAACTTTTAGCTAAAGCTCGTGAATTAGCGGACTCTGTAGAGGTTGTAATTGCCGGTGATGCAGATTCAGTTGCTGCAGAATTGGGCGCCCATGGAGCTTCAGTAGTCCATTCGATTGGATCACTAGATAATGGACTTGCCGGTCCGAGAATTGCATCTGCCATAGCTGATGCTTGTTCACAGGGGTCAGGTCCAGATGTTCTTTTATGTGGTACGACTTACGATGGGCGCGATGTGGCAGGGCGTCTCTCGGCGAAACTTGACACTCCTGTTATAACGAATGTTGTTGATTTAAAACCAGATGGAGACCGCCTTCTTGCTCACGAACCTGTATTCGGTGGCACTAAAGATGTTTTTACAGGAACTACAGCTGAAGGTTTGGACATTTTTGTCGTCCGACCAAAATCTTTTGTGGCAGAATCCGCAGGTGGGGATCCTGCATCTGTATCAACCCTCCAAGTAGGAGATCTTGGTAGTACCGGAACTGCAGTTGTCAAAGATCAATTCGTTGAGGAAAGCAGTGGGCCACGTTTGGACGAAGCGAACATTGTCGTATCTGGAGGCCGAGGTCTTGGAGAGCCTGATAAGTACGAAATGATTGAAAAGTTGGCAAGTCTGGTTAAAGGAGCTCCCGGAGCATCTCGTGCTGTTGTAGATGCAGGTTGGGTACCTTATTCATATCAAGTTGGACAGACCGGAAAGGTAGTCAAGCCAACGGTTTATATTGCATGCGGCATTTCGGGAGCCACACAACATTTAGTTGGAATGAAGGGTTCAGCCAACATAGTTGCTATTAACAAAGATGAGGAAGCACCAATTTTTGGGATAGCTGACCTTGGGATAGTTGGCGATGTGCACAAAGTTTTGCCGAAACTAATCGAGGCTCTCGAGGCTCAATAACGGGAGCTTCTCACAGTAGAGGCCAAGGAACCTGTCTTCCTGATGGATCATGGGGCAAGGAGCCGTTTGCAGTAAGGGCTCTAGTTCTTTGCAAAAGAGCTTCGATTTCATTCGTATTCAATAGTTCTGAAAATTTTTCTGGTAGCCCACTATCAGTTATTGAAGTCAGATCTGAAATAAGTTGGTTTGGAAGTTCTTCTCCGCTGAAATCCCAAATAACTGTTCGGATTTTAAATTCTTCGTGAAAGCATAGAGAATTGTCGATGGCCCAAACCGAACCATCATTTCCTACTAGGACATGGCCTGCTTTCCTATCAGTGTTATTGACTAAAAGGTCAAAAGTTGCAAGACGGATCAGTTCATTTTTAAACTTTGAGTCTTTGTGGATTGTGAAATAGTGCTTCTCATAATCACAGGGTATGTAAAGTTGTAAAGAGCCGACCCCTAAAGGACCATCCCTGAGCACAGTTGGAGGTATGAGACCCCAGCCCAAATGATTTGCAAGTTCAAAGGCTGCTACCTCTCTTTTATAAATACCTTGAGGAAAATCATACAAAGGCCGTTCACCTTTCTCGGGTTTATATATGCCCTGGACATTCAATCCGTCGTTTTCTAAGTTCACTAAGAAAGTTCCATTTGACGCCCAAGGCATTCGACCAGCTATCTCGATTTTTCCAAAGTTCAGTATTTCGAGCGCAAGCTCATTTTCTATAGGTTCACGATCTTTGAAAGGGTTTTTTTCAGTTTCTGTTTGATTTTCCTCTTTCAAGGTATTTTTCTTTCTAGTTGGAACACGGGCACCAGCCCGCAGCGTCTGGTTCGAGAGGGGAGCCGCAGTACGGGCAAGGCGGACGACCGCTAGATAATAGTTCTTCGGCTGTTTGAATAAAATGTTCGACTTGAAGTCGACTTAATGACAGTCGAGCTTGCGCAGGTTCAGAAACTTCGTCCCGAATAAGTTCTTCCGCTATAAGTATTAGTTGGTCTTCTGATTGTTCATAAGTGACACCTAAACTGCCTATTACCCAATCTGGTTCCTCAGGTTCTATAAACTCTGCTTCCGCCACAGTGCTATTTGAGAGTTCAGGTTCATCTGTCGGAGGCAGATCATTTAGCATGCTTGCTAGAAAATCAGCTAAACCAGCCATTTGCTGTTTCTCAACTTTCAAAGATAGAACTTGATTCTCAAAAGAAGCTTGTAAGAAAAAGACGCGTCGACCCTGCGGGCCAACCGTACCTGCAGTAAAACTTTCAGTGTGCTCCCAGTTTATTTCAGGGCGTTCCATTGTTATAGACGCTACCTTTCATATCTAAGTTTTTTTATACGAAACAGTTAATAAGTTAGTGCTTTACGAGCTTAAAGAGCCATTAAAATTTCCATTCGAATTCAAAGTTAAAACTAAAGGCCGTTCTTTCGTATAAAGAACCACCGAAGCTGAACACGGTCCAACCAGGATTCTTTGAAATAGATCCAAGGGCGTTCCAACGGCAGAAGCCAGTATTGCCTTTATGGGGTCAGCATGTGAAACACATACAACTGTTTCTCCAGAGTGACGTTCAAGTATCTTGTCGACAGTTTTTAGCATACGATTTTGCATTTCAGTAAATGATTCACCATTTGGGAATCTAAAGCTAGAAGGTTGTTTCTGAATAGTGGACCAAGATTTTAGTTTTGAGAGATCACGCAATCTGCGACCGGTCCAGTCCCCGAAATCGCATTCATTAAGTCCTTGAAGAGTACGCACACGTAAATTAAGAGTTTTAGCAATTGGTTTAGCGGTTTCTTGTGTACGTTCCATAGGTGATGCGTAAACGGCTGACACTTTAGTACCTAAAAAACTGCTTGAAGACTTCTTGATTTCCTTTGCAATCATTTCTGCTTGCGATTTACCCTCATCTGATAGATGCAAGTTGGGTGCCCTTCCGGGGAGTTTGGTTCCCGTTGTAGGAGTTCTCCCGTGACGAACGAAGATAATTAAAGTAGCTGCCATTAATAGTTCAACCTACCCTTCAGATGTGGATCATGTTCTTCAATTAGAAGCAATAAAAAAAGAAGTTGTATCATGCAGAGCCTGTCCGAGGCTAGTTGCCTGGCGTGAAAAGGTTGCGGAAGACAAACGCGCTGCTTATAAAGATCAGGAATATTGGGGTTTGCCGGTGCCAGGTTTTGGAGACCCGAAAGCTCGAATACTCATTGTTGGCTTGGCCCCTGGGGCACATGGAGCCAACAGGACTGGAAGAGTCTTTACTGGTGACAGATCAGGAGACTTTTTATACGCTGCTCTTTACAGGTCAGGTTTAGCAAATCAACCTGATTCAGTCGGGTTGGA
>DBNM01000042.1:21345-26261 GCA_002299135.1 Candidatus Neomicrothrix sp. UBA672
GAAGCAAATGTCGGCCATTTTTTGAAAGAGAGGTTTCAGCTTTGGCCAGCATAAAAGTTGTTGTTGCGTTAGGTCAGATTGGTTATACGTCTGCAGCTGTTGAGTTTGGTTTAAATCCAAAACCAAAGTTTTCTCATGGTCTAGAAGTAGCAATTGACTCAAATAGGAAACTTTTATGTTCCTATCATGTCAGTCAGCAAAATACTTTTACCGGTCGATTAACAGAATCGATGTTCGACAAGGTTATTAAACGAGCCAAAATTATAGCTGGCGATTGATATTGCTTGTATTGCGCTAACCTCACGCTGTGGGTAAAAATCTATTAAAGAAGAAGTTTTTTGCGGGTATCTTTGTTTGCGCTTTGTTGTTTTCAGGCTGCGCGAATGACGGTGAGCCTGAGACTTGGGAAGATCAAGACGGTCTTGTAGCGAGGAACTTTGTAGAAGCTTGTCAGGAATCTAATTCTGACATGTCAACATATAAAGCTAAAAGCTATTGCGAATGTGTAATCAATGGAGTTAAAGATTCAGTTACATTTGAAAAGTTCAAAGAACTTGATGATTTTATTCGCAAGCACAGGGATGATTTGAATTCTAAAATGATTTCAGAAAATTATGGATGGTTGGATGATTCAAGTAAGGCTTGTTCATAAAGCCAAACAATTACCCTTGGTATTGAGGCAATCCGACTTTCGCTGAAGAATTTGCCCAATCAGGCCATCTAGTTCGACTCTTCGCAGCCAACTTGTGCATTAGCTCGATCGCATCTGGGTCACTATCACCCGGCCTACCTTCTATTACGCCTTCTTCAAGCATTCGCATGATTATTTGACGACCTAGTTCTGTGCGAACAACAGTCAGTGTCCAATCGTTGTATTTGCCAATACCACCTGTGGATATGTCAGCGTGTTCCGCGGCAAAGTCTGGACAAAGATTGCATCCTTCTCGTGTCCAAGCATGGCATTCTTTAAGGTTGATTTCATGATAGTCACCATTCTTCATCCATATCTGGAAAACGCCTTTAATGTTCATTTTGGTCATTTCTTCTTTTGGAAGCCTGTATTTTGCCCAAAATAATTCCTCGAAAATTGAATCATCAAAAGATTTCGAACATAACAATCCGATGTTTAATTTGATAGTTTTTCCCGCCTTGCCAACCTTACGGTTCCACATGACAGGAGCAATTGAAGTTTGACAGCTCATCCCAACAAGAGCTAACGATTCGAGGTTCTTTTCACGAGCTTCGGTAATAGCAAGTGTGTTAGCAGAGTAGGTATATCTACTCCCAGCTCCAGCTAAAACAGATTCCTTATCAGTGGCTAAAGCAGGGATAGCTTTCCAAGAATTTCCATTTTCTTCATCATTTTCTAGGTGGGAAGTCAGAGCTCCATCAATAATTCCGTTATCTAAACACCATATGAGTATTGCGGAAACCAGACCCCCATCTTGACCAAGTTCATGAACTGTTGAATCGCTAGCTCTGGTTAGAAGAATGTCTTTATACACTCCGGAAAGTTCTTCTGGTTTACGGTGACGGTCAAAAAGATGCATTTCTGCTTCAGTTTCCCAGTCTCTAAACCTTGGACATGCACGAGTACATGAAGTGCAACCTTTTTCACCATGTACACAGTTGTCTGTTCCCAGCTCTTCTTCTAAATGAAAAGGTTTGTAAGCTCCCGGCGCGTGTTCATATCCAATCACATCATGTGGGCATGAGATCACACATCCGGCGCAACCAGTGCAAAGCCCGGTATCTATGACCTCTTCGTAGAGTTCTTTCCATTGGAAAGTCCATCGTGGTTGTTTTTGATTTGCCATTGCTTGGGTTAAAACTCTCTTTTTGTCTGGGTTCAGATGTAACCATAGTCTATTCGATTTAATGGCCACCTGTGTTCTGCGCCCCTGGCAGGAATCGAACCTGCGCACACGGCTCCGGAAGCCGATGCTCTATCCGCTGAGCTACAGGGGCGGGGTTACAACAGGAAGGCTACGTTCTCTTTTCACTGGACACATCAATCAACGATATTTCCTTATATTGTTTCTCAAAAGAGTTTGCAAAAAAAGTGAAATGATTATTTCTTTTAGAGGAGTAGAGCATGGTTGGTGAAATGGTTGATTTTGAAGCAGGTGACGCTACAGCTGGCGGTTACCTGGCTACGCCAGACGGGGCGGGTCATGGCGTTATGGTTATTCAAGAGTGGTGGGGATTAGCGCCGCAAATCAAATCTGTTTGTGACCGACTAGCGGAAAATGGTTTCGTAGCATTAGCTCCTGATTTGTATCACGGTGAATTGGCTCAACACTCCGAGATGGATAAGGCTGGAAAACTCATGAGCACCTTGCCACCAGATAGAGCTGTCAGAGACATGTCCGGAGCCATCGATTATCTACTAGAAAATCCTAATGTTGACGGGGGGACCGTGGGGGTAGTTGGGTTTTGCATGGGAGGTATGTTGAGTCTGCTAATTGCGGCATCAGAAGGTGAACGAATCTCTGCTGTAGCTCCTTTTTACGGTGCTCCCCTAGGAGAGAGTGAACCTGACTGGACAGATCTGACTGCTCGTGTTGAAGGACATTTTGCGAGTGTTGACGACTTTTTCCCTCCCGATTCAGTCACTGAATTAGAAAACAAACTCAGAGAAATGGGCAAGGATGTGACTTTTAATATTTACCCTCAAACAGGTCATGCTTTTGCTAATGAAGAAAACCCTCTTGGTACTTACAACCCTGAGATTGCTGATGTTGCTTGGGGCAGAGTTTTAGAAATGTTTAATGAGGAGTTGGGTAGTAGCTAAAAAAAGTTTGCTGTCGACAGAGCTGCTCCTATAGCTCCGGCACTTGAACCTAGCTTTGCTAGTTTTATTTCAATCTTCGGACGGTGCTCATTCCCTATAAGAGTTTTTTCTATCCATTTCTCAACCCCATTTCTTAGTGGTTCTCCGATTTCACAAACTCCACCACCTAGTACAACCCTTTCTAAATCTAAAAGTAAAATTAGATTTATTAATCCCTTGCTGACTTCATGACAGAAGTTATCCAAAATTCTTAAAGAGTCTGGTTCTAGATCTCGTATTCCAGATGACAAATGTTTGCTTGTAACATTTTCCCAGTTGCCCGCTTGATTAACTCCCCAAGGGTAGGTTCCTTCCAAGGCTTCGTTTCGCACGATGCGGGTTAAGGCATTACCAGAGGCAAAGTATTCCCAAGGTCCTTTCTGGCCTGTTATATGGACTGGACCGTTGGCATCTATTGTCATGTGTCCAGCTTCACCAGCGAAACCGTTGCTGCCGAGGAGGAGGCGGCCATCTATGACAAAACCTGTTCCGATTCCGGTACCTATAGTCACCAAAGCAAAATTGTCACTTCCTTTCCCTGCGCCTATTTTCCATTCTGCAATTGTTCCGACAGTTGCGTCATTTCCTACAACGACAGGAATGCCTAGTTCGTTTTCAATCTCAAGAGTTATAGGAAATTCAACGATATTAGGAAGGTTGGGGGAGTATCTGACTATTCCCGACCTATGAGCTAATCCAGCTATTCCTATGCCGAGTGTCGGGAATGACTGTTCTGTACTCTTTTCGAGTTTCCTAACGAGAGTCTTAATAATTTGGACAAGCTCAGGCCCGTTATCACTGCTTGTTGTTGTTAACTGGTCTTTTATTTCGAAATTAGAGGGATCCAGGACGATTGCTCTTGCCGTGGTGCCACCAATGTCAATACCTATTGCATCCTTTCCCATATTGAAAGGTTAAAGCAGTAAGTATTAAAAGTGGGGATTTATTTTACTAGCTTCTGATTCCAGTCAAGTCTGTAATGGCTTCAAGAGTGCGTGATTCTTCGTCAGTATTGACTGCGCCTTTTATGATTCTGCGTCTTACAGCAGCAGAAATGGTATCTATTGTTAGCACCACCGCCATTGTCATTATTAAAACAGCACTTGCTGCAGGAAAGTTTCTAAATGAAAGTTGGGAAACCAGCTCTGAGCCGACTCCTCCGGCTCCGATCATTCCTAGAACAGCGGACGCTCTTACATTAATTTCAAATCTGAATAACCAGTAAGAACTTATTACTGGCATTACTTGAGGAAGAACCCCCCATCGCATCCCGCTAACCCATTTGCCACCGCACGCTCTCGTTGCCTCTACGGGCCCTTCGTCTATGTCTTCAATTGATTCACAAGCCCATTTACCCAAAGTGCCGATTGAGTGTAAGCCAATAGCGATAGTTCCTGCCCAAGCACCTAGGCCTGTAACTGGTATGAGAATAACGGCAAGGATTAATTCGGGTACCGCTCTAATTGCATTAAATAACTGACGGATAGGGGATCTGATCCATATTGGAGCAACATTATGAGCGGCTAAGAAGGCCAAGGGAAGTGATACAAAAGCCCCAATGATTGTTCCAATCCAAGCTATGTATACGGATTCAAAGATTTTTCCGACTGCGCCACGTTCATAGACTTCACCGAAAGCCGGTGGGACCATTTGCCTTAAAATTGACCAGGCGTCACCTGGCGCATCAAGCAAGCGCGAAAGAGTTATGTTCAGTCCAATGAGTGACCAAACAATTGCGACCAAAAATGGGATTGCAATAAACCAACGATGAATAGTTTTTGGTGCAGGAGGCCTTTTAGCGAGGGTGGATGTATCCGAAAGAGTTTCCATATTAAACGAGCCTCTTTCTTAACGAGACACTAATTTGTTCTATCACCCATACGATTCCAAAAATAATTACTAGCATTCCCAATATGCGGTCAAAGCGAAAGAACTGACGTTGAGTTTCAATGACCCTTCCGACGCCACCGGCTCCAACGAGACCGAGTACAACCGATGCCCTGATATTAAGTTCAAAAATATATAGGGAATAAGCTACGTAGGAAGGGAAAACAGTGGGAAGTACACCCGCTTTTACTGCAGG
>DBNM01000074.1:0-237 GCA_002299135.1 Candidatus Neomicrothrix sp. UBA672
AATTGGCAGAGTGGCGGTTGGTATTGATTTGCGAAACAAAAAGGTTGCAATTCACGGTTGGAAAACTGAAACCGGTTCGTCCTATACGGACCTTTTCGAAAGATTCCAAGAAATAGGCGTTGATGCTTATATCGTTACCCACATTGAGAGAGACGGAACACTAGAAGGGCCAGACATTGACGCCTACAAGGAGCTTCTTTCAGCGACCACAAAAGATGTCATTGCATCTGGTGGTGT
>DBNM01000074.1:621-8594 GCA_002299135.1 Candidatus Neomicrothrix sp. UBA672
TTAGCGGTGTGATTATCGGACGTGCCTTTTATGAAGGTAAGTTTTCTTTATCTGAAGCTATTGAGGCTTTCGAATCAATATGAGAGTAATACGTATAATTCCGTGCTTGGATGTTGATAAGGGTCGAGTTGTTAAAGGTGTAAATTTTGTCGACCTTCGAGATGCAGGAGATCCGGTCGAACTAGCTTCTGTATATAACCAGCAAGGCGCTGATGAAATAGTTTTTTTAGATATCACTGCTTCTTCTGACTCACGTGAAACGCTTTATGAAGTTGTGAGAAGAACAGCTGAAGAAATATTTATACCCTTTACTGTTGGTGGAGGTATTCGTTCTGTAGAAGATGCTAGGCAGATCTTACGACTTGGGGCAGACAAGGTGTCGCTTAACACGGCGGCCGTTCTACGACCGGATTTGATAAGTGATGTTGCTAATGAATTCGGCAATCAGTGTGTTGTTGTAGCTATCGATGCGCGGCGCAGTGATCTGACTTTTTGCGGTTTTGAAGTCTTTACGCATGGAGGGAGGGAAGGGACCGGATTGAGTCTCGTGGAGTGGGCAGAGAAAGCTGTCGAAAAGGGCGCGGGTGAAATTCTTTTAACATCGATGGACAGAGACGGAACAAAAGATGGCTTCGATATTGAAATGCTGAAAACGGTAAGCCAGAAAGTGTCAGTCCCATTGATTGCTAGTGGTGGTGCAGGTAGTGCGAAAGACATGGTTGATGGAGCAATATTAGGCAGTGCTGATGCACTGTTAGCTGCTTCTATATTTCATTTTGGTGAAATGACAGTGCCTGAAGTTAGAAAGGAATTGTTAAAAGCTGGCTTAAGTGTGAGAGGTGCTTAATCAGGTTGCCGATACCGTAACTTCTGTGAATGATTCAAAAGTAATAAAAATGCCTGGTCCGGCTGAGGGCGACGGTCTTCCAATAAAAATGTTAAATGACCGAATTCTGGTTCAGATTGATGATGAAGATGGAGAGAGAAGGTCAACAGGGGGGATATTGATACCCGCTACTGCTCAGATGGGAAAACGTTTGGCCTGGGCAGAGATAGTTGCAGTGGGTCCAAATGTTCGTTCGATGGAAGTTGCTGACAGGGTGCTTTTTAATCCTGAGGATAGGTATGAAGTTGAGGTGAGAGGTCTTGACTACATAATTTTACGTGAGCGTGATATTCATGCAGTTGCTTCTAAGCGGTTAGAAGAAGGAAGCACTGGACTTTATCTATAATTTATTTATTACATTTTTGTATGCGAGAAATCATAGACTTGACTTATGGAAATTGAAAAAGGTAAGTCCTTTACTGTAGATGATGAAGAAATTTCACGTATCGGTTTTAATTCTGAAGGATTGATTCCTGCGATCGTTCAAGAACAGAGTTCCGGAAAAGTTTTGATGATGGCATGGATGAATGAAGAATCTCTTCGAGAAACTCTTTCGACCGGACGGACATGGTTTTGGAGCAGGAGTCGCCAAGAATATTGGTGCAAAGGTGAAACCTCTGGTGATAGACAATTTGTTCAAGAGGCCTTTTATGACTGCGATCATGACACTTTACTTTTTTTAGTAATTCAGGAAGGTAAAGGAGCTTGCCATACAGGTGAGTTCACTTGCTTTTTTACTCCTTTTGGTTCTAATGAAAACTGATTTAGCAATCTCGCCATCCTTTGAAGAGTTCAAAGACATGGCTAGAAAATACAATGTGATCCCTGTTTGGACTGAAATTCTTGCTGACCTGACAACTCCTGTTGCACTGTTTAATCGTTGCATCGGTGAAAAAGATGGTTTTTTGCTTGAAAGTGTTGATCGCGGAGAGCATTGGGGTAGATGGTCATTTATAGGTGGTAAGCCTTTGGCCACGATTACAAGTGTAAACGACGAAATTAACTTGGAAGGTTCTCTGCCAGTTGCAGTTGATTCCGAAATGGGTTTGTTGCAACTTTTAACAGATCTGTTGGATGTATTCGAAACTCCACCTCTTGAGGATTTCCCTCCACTGCATGGGGGAGTAGTGGGATATTTAGGTTACGACATAGTGAGGGAAGTGGAAAATCTGCCGCATGTACCGGCTGATGACAAAGGTTTACCAGACGCAAAACTTTCTGTAATAGGTGATTTGGTTGCAATTGACCATTGGAAACAAAGAGCTTTTCTTATTTCAAATGTTTTGATTGATGAGAAAGAGAGTAAAAACACACTCGAGGAAAAGTATCAGAATGCGGTCATCCGATTGGATGATTTAGCGAAGGCTGGAGCTACAGGTTTAGAGGAACCATTGATGTTTCCGCCTCCGTCAGATGAAGATTTGCCGGAGGTCAGGTCAACCTTCGAAACAGATCAATTTTGTTTAGCGGTAGAAGTTGCTAAGGAGCACATAATAAACGGAGACATCTTTCAAGTAGTTTTGTCACAAAGATTTGATGTTGAGTTAGACGCTGACCCTTTTGATGTATACAGAGTTTTACGACAGATAAACCCAAGCCCATATATGTATTTTTTTCGTTATGACGAATTGACAATTGTCGGAGCATCTCCCGAACCAATGGTGCGTTTGGTTGAAGGCAAAGTTTTTTCAAGACCGATAGCGGGAACTAGAAAACGAGGAAAGACAGACGAGGAAGACCGTTTTCTTGCTTCAGAGCTTAAAGAAGATCCAAAGGAATTGGCGGAACATGTGATGCTGCTTGATTTAGCAAGAAATGATGTGGGGCGCGTGGTCGAGTTTGGCACTGAGACAGTTGACGAGACAATGACGCTAGAAAAATATAGCCATGTAATGCATATGACCAGTCAAGTTTCTGGCGATCTTCGAGATGGTCTTGGTCCAATTGATGTATTGAGAGCGACTATTCCAGCAGGAACTGTATCGGGCGCTCCTAAAGTAAGAGCGATGCAGATAATTGATGAACTCGAACCGACTAAACGCGGCCCCTACGCAGGGGTTGTCGGTTATTTTGATTTTTCTGGAAATATAGATACCGCAATAACGATACGAACAATGATCGTAAAGGACGGACTTGCGTCCGTTCAGGCTGGAGCAGGAATAGTTGCAGATAGTGATCCGAAGGCTGAGGACCTTGAATGTAGAAATAAAGCAAGGGCATTACTTGGGGCAATACCAGCAGCCCGAAGAATGTCGAAACAACGCCTGAATCAAAAGTAAACTTATTTTGCGTAACGGAACTTGACCAAATGACTTACTTGCAGAAAATTCTAGATTTTCATCGTCAAAAAGCTCGAAATGACAACAGGAATTTTGAAACGCTATACATGGAGGCAAGTGCTCTCCCTCCTGCTCGGGGATTCAGGAACTCATTAATTAAACATTCTGAGTCAGGGATAGCTGTTATCGCTGAGATTAAAAGACGTTCACCATCTAAAGGAAACTTATTAGAAGGACTTGATCCGAGATTGTTGGCGGCGGAATATGAAAATGGTGGCGCGGCTGCAATTTCGGTTTTAACGGATGAGGATAATTTTGGTGGTTCTGAACAAGATTTAATCGATGCATCTAACAATGTGAAAATACCCATTTTGAGAAAAGATTTCACTGTTGATCAACGCGATATTTGTGATACGAGATTAATGGGAGCAGATGCAGTTTTGTTGATTGTTTCTGCTCTTGATCAAGTTGAACTTAAGGATTTTTTGGAACTTTCAATTGAACTTAACTTAGATCCGTTAGTCGAAATAAACGATGAAAAAGAACTAGAGCGAGCTTTATCGGTTGGGGCAAAATTGATCGGAGTAAATCAAAGAGATTTGAAGTCATTTGAAGTGGACCCATTAAAAGCTATAGATTTAATTTCGAAAATTCCTGAGTCAGTTACAGCGGTAGCAGAGTCAGGAATAGATGGTGGTGAAAGTGCTCGCAAGATGATGGAAGCGGGATATTCAGCTTTATTGGTAGGTGAGCTGTTAGTTAAATCGACGGATCGAATAAAAACCCTTTCTGATCTGAGGAATACATTTGATGGAAGAAGCAATGACTGATATGCACGAGGATCATATTTTTGTAAAAATATGTGGTATCACCAACTTAGAAGATGCATTTTTAGCTATTGATTTAGGTTGTGACGCTCTTGGATTTAATTTTGTCCCTACTTCAAAGAGAAAAGTAGAAAGTGATTTTGTAGAAAATATTGTAAAAAAACTACCGAGCGAAATTATGACTGTTGGAGTTTTTAGTGATTTTACCCCTGAAGAAGTATTTCATGTAGTGGGAAAAACAGGTATTAATGCTGTACAGCTTCATGGAAATGAATCTCATGAAGATTGCCAGTTAGTAGCCAGTAGAGTCCCTTTTACGATTAAGGCGCTTTCTGCTAATTCGCCGGAATTGATGAATTTTGCAAATTTTGGCGCAGATTTTCTGCTTTTAGATTCAGAGACTCCCGGTGAAGGAATGAAGTTTGATTGGAATCTTCCAATCGATTTTTTGAAAGATGAAAAAATACTTTTAGCTGGTGGATTGGATGTCGAAAATGTCAATGCTGGGATCGAAAAATTTTCACCTTTCGGTGTTGATGTCGCGACCGGAATCGAATCTGAGCCTGGTCGTAAAGACCCGAAGCTTTTAAAACTTTTTATTGAAAACGCTAAGTCAAGTAGAGCAGGAACGGATCAATAGTTTTCTAGAATGGAAGTGCTATGAGTTTAAAAAATCCTAACGAAAAAGGAAGGTTCGGACCTTTCGGGGGAAGGTATATTCCTGAAACGTTAGTTCCGGCGTGTCATGAGCTTGAAAAATCCTTTGTAGAGGCCTGGGCGGATGATTCCTTTCGAGAAGAATTAGATGCTCTTCTTTCTGATTATGCGGGAAGACCTTCACCAGTTACAGAATGTTTGAATCTCTCCGATGAACTTAATTGTCGTTTGCTGTTAAAAAGAGAAGATCTCAACCATACCGGTTCTCACAAAATCAATAATGTACTAGGTCAAGCTCTGCTAGCGAAAAGAATGGGAAAAAAACGCTTGGTTGCGGAAACAGGGGCGGGTCAACATGGTGTAGCCACAGCAACGGCAGCTGCTCTTCTGAATCTGGAATGTTGTGTGTATATGGGTGAAGTGGATGTGAAAAGGCAAGAGCTGAATGTTTTTAGAATGAAACTTCTAGGTGCGGAAGTGAGGAGCGTCGAATCGGGAAGTAAAACCTTAAAAGACGCTGTAAACGATGCAATGCGTGACTGGGTGGCAACTGTTGAGGAATCCTATTATTGCTTGGGATCAGTTATGGGTCCACACCCATATCCATGGATGGTTAGAACTTTTCATGAAGTAATCGGGACCGAGGCACGAATGCAATGTGAAGAGATTCTAGGAACCACTCCTGACGTTGTTTGCGCTTGTGTCGGTGGTGGTTCTAATGCGATAGGTATTTTTTCTGGTTTTGTTGACAGTGATGCAGAATTGATTGGAGTTGAGCCTGCTGGCGGAGCAGCAATTGGAAGAGGTGTCCCTGGAGTTGTTCATGGAATGGAGTCATTCCTAATGCAAGATGAATTCGGACAGGTTTTAGAGGCAGAATCAATAAGTGCAGGATTGGATTATCCGGGTGTAGGTCCTGAGCATAGCTATCTTTCATCAACTGGAAGAGCCCGTTACGAATCAGTTACCGACGATGAAGTAATAGAAGCCTTCCAGCTTTTGAGCCGATCAGAAGGTTTAATTCCAGCACTTGAACCCGCACATGCGCTTGCATGGATTTCACGAGAACGAGAGTACTTGGCTGGCAAAACAGTTTTATTGAATCTTTCAGGACGGGGAGATAAAGATGTCGGACAAATGATGGAAATATTGAATGTCTGAAAATATTCAGATTGAATCGGCACTTCGAAATCGGATAGATTCTGGAAAGAAAGCTTTAGTGGTTTATATAACTGGTGGTTTGGGCGACGATTGGACCCAAACTATGCACTCTGTAATTGATGCTGGAGCAGATGTTGTAGAAATCGGAATTCCGTTTTCTGACCCTGTGATGGATGGCCCCATCATTCAAATGGCTAATGACTCTTCAATTGGGTCGGGGTCCACACCTGTAACGATTCTAAATGATTTGCGCGAGGAAAGCCCAGCGGCACCCCTGGCCGTGATGACGTATTACAACCTCGCGTACAGAATGGGGCATGAAAGATTCGCCTCGAGTCTTGCTTTGGCTGGGATCTCTGGATGCATACTTCCTGACTTACCTTTGGAAGAGTTTGAAATATGGTCAGAAGCAGCAGTTAGTTCTAAGATTGAAACAATCTTATTAGCAGCTCCTACAACACCTGATGAGAGACTTGTGCAAATATGCGCAAGAAGTTCTGGATTTGTGTACGCGGTAGGGTTACTTGGAGTGACTGGAATGCGTTCTGAGCTTGCCGATAGTGCAATTGAAATTGCATCCAGACTGAAAAATGTAACTACTAAACCAGTTTTAGTAGGGGTTGGGATTGGCAGTCCGGAACAAGCTGTTAAGGCGTGCGAAGTTAGTGACGGTGTAATTGTCGGATCTGCTGTTGTTCAAGAAATGATTAATGGTTCTTCCCCAGAAAAGGTAGGAGAACTAGTTTCAACTTTTAGAGTTGCTTTAGATAAAAACTGCTAAAAATCAGGACTTTTAGAATTTCTTAGGAAAAAGGCGAAAAAAAGCATAAATTAGGGGTTTTTTTCTAAAAAACCCCTTCAAAACAGGCTTAAATGCTTGACATGGCCACGAAAAACGTGTCGCGTGGCGGTGTGCCCAATGTGGGTACGTAAATAACACAAGGGAGACGGTGGATGAACAAGAGTGATTTGATCGCAGCAATGGCTGACAAGGCTGGCGTTTCGAACAAAGATGCTGGAGCTTGCCTCGATGCTATGTTCGACGTAGTGGCGGACGCAGTTGCTGCTGGTAATGAGAAGGTCACAGTGCCTGGCTGGATTTCATTTGAGCAGACAGTTCGCAAGGCTCGGATGGGTAGAAATCCTCAAACCGGAGAAGCTATTAGTATTCCGGCAACAAAGGCAGTTAAGGTTTCTGCAGGGTCTAAGCTAAAGGCAGCCGCTAAGAGTGGTGGGCCTCCAATGGGAATGTAAATTTTTTACATTTTTAATTATTTTCAAAGGCCTGCCGGGATTACCGGCAGGCCTTTTGAATTTGGAGCTTGTGATGAATTTCCCAAAACCTGAAGAAGTTATCCCACATAGGAAGCCCTTCTTGTTTCTTACTGAAGTAACACAACTGGACATTTCTAAATCAGCCGAAGCCTACTGGCAGTTGACAGAATCTGAAGATTTTTTTTCTGGGCACTTTCCTGATCTTCCTACTCTCCCCGGTGTTTTAATGTGCGAGTCGATAGCCCAATTGGGGGCGTATGCCTTGCTTTCTGATCAAACTTTTGACGGCTTGTTGCCTTTGTTCGGCGGTATTGACAATGTCAGGTTCAGACGTCGGGTATCACCAGGTGAGAGACTGGATCTTTCGGTAGAGCTTTCAAGGATTTCTGCACGTGGTGGGAAGGGTAGTGGTCAGGCGCGTGTTGACGGTGAATTGGCTTGTAGTTGCGAGTTGATGTTTGTATTTGTGAAAGTTTAGTCAATAACAGGGCCAATAACTAAACAACCGTTGTGCCCGCCAAATCCAAAGGAATTTGAGATAGCAGGTGCTGGGGTCCAGGCGGCTGGCTGGCCATATACAAGATTGATTTCGGGCATTTCAGGGTCAGGGTTTGTGAATCCAGCGGTTGGGGGTATGAGGGATTTTTGAATAGATATTACTACCGCTACCGCTTCAATCGCACCTGCTGCTCCTAGTGTATGACCGGTGATTCCTTTAGTAGAGGAAACTAGCGGCCCGCTGGAACCAAAAACAGAATTTATTGCTTGAGCCTCTCCTAAGTCATTTAGTGGTGTTGAAGTTCCATGAGCATTGATGTATCCAACAGTCTCTGGTTCTATTCCAGAATCTTCTAAAGCTAGATTTATACACTTTTCAGCTCCCGAACC
>DBNM01000102.1:0-10305 GCA_002299135.1 Candidatus Neomicrothrix sp. UBA672
GCGTCTATTAAAGGATGTTGAGACAATGTTTGATACGTAACTAACAGGTCGTATGCAGATGCAGCAAAACTATATTGTGTCTGGTTTTCAACGGTCGACTGAACGGATCTGGCTCCAAATGGGTCTAAAAGAAAAACTGCATAACCTTTGCTAACTAATGTCTCGGCGTGTGCTTTATGATTCGGTCCTACCCCTAAACTCCCTGGAACGATTATTACCAACGGAAGCGGTTTGTTTGTTTCGGGAATAAAGAGTTTTCCATCGATTTTTACCGTTTCACAATTTTCAATATCTGAGATTACTTGATAATAATTTTTTGGATTCCGGCTTAATATCTCTACGTTCTCACCAATAACACCGGCATAATTAACTTCTTGTTCTATCCAACGTTCTTCTTGTTCCATTAGTTACTCCAAAAACAAATCTTTTTAGTTATTAACGTTCATCATCCCCAGCTCGATATTTATGAGTTAACTCATTTAACTGTGTTACCGCTTCTTCTGAAAGTGGTTTAGCAGCAGCAGCTATTGCATCATCGAGTTGTGTTGGGTTGGTAGCTCCGACAATGGGTGACGTAACAAATGGTTTAGAAAGAACCCATGCAACTGCTAATTGAGCCATTGAAATACCTTCGTTTTCTGCGATTGGTTTAATTTGTTCAACTGTGTCATGAAACTCATCTCGCCAATATCTTTCTCTATAACGTTCCCCTTGTTCGCTTTCTAAAGCGAACCTTGATCCTGCTCTTGGAGTGCTTCTTTCGTGTTGTCCTGTTAGAAGCCCTCCCGCTAAAGGGTTATAAGGTATAACTCCTATCCGGTCATGTTCGCATAATGGAAACAGTTCTCTTTCCATTTGTCGGAACAAAAGGTTGTAACGGGGTTGCACGGATTCAAATCTTGCTAAATTAAGCGTTTCGCTTCTACCTATTGAACGAGCGAGCAGCCAAGCAGGGTAATTCGAACAACCCAAGTAACGCACTTTGCCCATTTTGACTAAGTCATCCAAAGCTCCAATTGTTTCATCTATTGGGGTTTGATAATCAGGGAAATGGACTTGATACAAATCAATAAAATCTGTTTGAAGTCTTTCAAGCGAAGCATCAACTGCATCAAAAATGTGCCTTCTGCTTGAACCTCTTTGCCATGGTAAAGAACCCATCGGCGCCCAAAATTTTGTGGCCAAAACAATTTCTTCTCGTTTCCCTTTAAGCCACTTTCCAATGATTCTTTCTGTGTCGCCTATAGTGTCTTTTCCTGAAGCTGGATACATATCAGCTGTATCAATGAAAGTAATGCCTTCGTTTTGTGCTTTATCAAGAATTGCATGTGATGTTTTCTCGTCGCATTGGTTTCCAAATGTCATAGTCCCTAAACAAATCTTTGAGACGTTTAATCCTGTTCTTCCTAACTGTGAATGTTCCATTTAAAACACGGTACTAGCGACTTTGTTTTTTTAATAAACAAATCTCACTTAGAACACTTCGTAAACTGTGTTTATAGAAAATATTCCAGGTGAAAATATGAACGTAGACCAAAAATTAGTTGATTTCGCTGTATCAATAGCTAAAGAAGCTGGCGATTTAACACTTTCATTTTTCAACGATTTGAATCTAGAAATAATTAAAAAAACAGATGGTTCTCCTGTTACTGAGGCTGATCGAGGCGCTGAACGTTTACTTAGACAAAGAATCTCAGATTCTTTTCCTGAGGATTCAATAATCGGTGAGGAAGAAGAAAATGTTATTGGCTCTTCGGGTCGAACATGGATCTTGGATCCAATAGATGGAACTCAGTCTTTTATTAATGGTGTTCCTTTGTTCGCAAATCTTGTTGCTTTTGAAGATGAGCATGGTTCTGCAGTGGGAGTTATAAATCTTCCCGCTGTTAATGAGTGCATTTGGGCGGGAAGAGGTTTGGGCTGTTTCGCTGATGGTGAAAAAGCACATGTTTCAAACATTGAAACGCTTGATGGATGTTGTGTGGTTACGAGTGGTGTTGATTATTGGAATTCTTTATCTTTTTTCAAATCTTTATCAAAAACTGAAACCACTATTAGAACGTGGGGAGATGCTTATGGTTATGCCTTGGTAGCGACTGGTCGTGTTGATGCCATGGTTGATCCAATTGTTAATCCGTGGGATGTCGCTCCAATGATGACAATTATTCCGGAAGCGGGGGGTATTTTTACCGATTTTAACAATATTAAAACTGCCAACGGAGGAAATGCGTTGGCCTCAAATCCTTCGCTTCATACCCTTTTAATTGATTTAGTTAACGATTAAGTACATACGGGTCATTCGGCGGTCTACCTATTCCCCTATCACAAGTTATTCCTGCTTCAGGTGCAGCTTCCCCATCCATAAAAAAATCAACAAACTTGTTAAGTCGAGGGTCGTTTGCCGTTTCTATCTCTAATCGCCTACCCCATGAAGTTGCTACTATTGGAGACATTTGCTCAGAGTGTGGTGAAAGTAAAATTTTTGGTTTACCTGAAAGCATTGTTGTAAGTTTTATAATTTCTTCTTTTTCAATTTCTGGTTTATAAGTGACCCATACAGCTCCATGTTCCAAAGCATGAACTGCAGCTTCGTCTAATAATTCAACTTTGTAAATTCCACATGTGTGCCATATTCCTAAGTGATCTCCTCCAGCAGGAGGAGTGGTTGGGTAGTCAACGTTTTCATCAGTGTGCTCACGTGAAGTTATTACTAAATACTCAACTTCTTCCAACATTTCCTCTGTCGAAATTTCTATTGATTCATTTTTTTCACTACTGCAAGAAATAAATACAATTGAAAAAATTATCCCTAATAAGACCGCAACTCTAAAATGTTCTTTTATTGTGTTCATAATTTTCTTCTAAACCGTTGTTTTATCACCTTCAAAAATTTCCACAACGATACTTCTTTTAGTTAATTCAGAAAGAAACTCAGATGGTTCTACTATTAATGCAAGTGTAGACATGTGATTCAAATTAATTTTTTGTTTTAAAAGATATTCTGAGGTTAAAGCAGTGACGGATGCTGCCGCTAAAGCTGGGTGTTCAGAAACTCCTAAAACAATATTTTCTTGAACACCATTTTTACTTCCTCTTAATTCAACTCTTATTGCTCCGATTCCTCCTTCATCGTGCGGTGGAGTAAGCATTGGAAAAAAAGCTGTAAACCTATCTCTTCGTGTCGCCGCCATTTTTGCTGAAATTCTTGACACTTCTGGAAAAGCGTTATGTAAAAGTACTGGATCCGACAATGCGGCATGATAACAATCTTGCGGGCCTACTGGTTCTGGAAACCATAAAAGTTCTCGACCAGATCCTCCTAATCTTTTATCCCATTTGTCTTCACGCCAACCGAAAGACATCCTACTCAATGCACGATGATGAACCAGAGCACATGCTGGGCCACCAGTCCCCATTTTAGAAACGTGAATCTCTTCAGTTTGTTCTAATAAAGTTTTACCATAAGCAGTCAAAACGCAACTCAAACCTGGTGCAAATCCTGTCCCTACCACAACAGGAACTCCAAGCTCAAAAGCTTCTTTTTCTAGATTTAGTATCGAAACTGTTTCAGATAAACCATCTGAAACAACAACTGTTGGGCGTCGTAAACTGATTGCTTTTTTAACCGCTTCTAATTGTGTACCTCTAGGTGATGCGACTACGACTACATCTGCATCCATATTTTGAGAAAATGGAAAATGCTCTACTTCAACGCGACTACCAAGAGTCTTTGAAGCTACTCCCAGTTTCTCTGGTGAGATGTCTCTAAGAAGTATTTTGTCAACAGCATTTGATGATAAAAGTTGCTGAGCAACTTTAGTTCCTACCGCTCCAGCTCCTATAACAAGTGCACGCACTAGTTGTTACCAAAGTTGGAAATTTTTTTCCATCCACCTGTTCTTTTTTCAACACCAGGTTCTTTCTGAAAACTAAGAGCACCTGCAACTGCAGCGGCAGTCATTATTGCTGCTAAAGCTCGTCTTAATTTATCCATAACGTGGGCCCAGCTGGAATTGAACCAGCGACCTCACCCTTATCAGGGGTGCGCTCTAACCGGACTGAGCTATGGGCCCTTGAATTAAATGCAAATCTTAAGTGTTTAACTTTAAGAGTTAAAAACTATGTTGCGTATTATGTTGGTGGATTTTTTCCTTCTTCATAAACATTGTCATCCGATTTGAGTTTTCTTTTGCGAACTGCGGTTTCTTCTTCAATCATTGTGAATCTAACCCCACCAGTAAGATCGCTAATCAAATTAAATAAAACAACTAGAACAACCGTTATAGCTGTACCGCCAACTACCAAAATAAGTCCACCTAAAAAGAAAATCCTTAATATTTGTTCAGAATCAAATTCAAACACTTCAAGTGCAAATAGGTCTTCAATAAAAGACTCAACTTTTTGTATTGTTCCAGCATCTTCAGCAGTATTCCATAAAATTCTTACAGCTATCGTAGATAAACCCCAAACACATGTATAAAAAATTAATCCAACTTTTAATGCAGACCAGGGCTCTATGTGGCGTAAAACTCTTCTTACTTTTCTAACCCTGTAACCAGATTTATTTTCCTTTGGTTTGGATTCCGTTCCTATGATTGAATTCCAAAATTTTGCTTTACTACGTGGAGGTGCTTTTTCAGAATTCCACATTATTTCTTCTGGTTGTTTTACTATCGACGATTCTCTAGTTTTTTCAGGTTCATCAGATTTCCCAATCAGTTTTTTAAATCGGGTGGTCATAGTTGTAGCTGAAAAGTCTTGATTTTCGGTTTTATCGAAAAAATCGTCTTCTTTTTCACTCACAATTACAGTTTAGAAGTCCTTCAGCAGCCAAACTTGTCGCGTTAAACATAAACAAGTTTTTGTTCATCTTTTAAACTTCAGAATCCGTCGGAGCGGGTGAAACTGCAGTTATTATCTCACCCTCTTCAGGTGACATTACTCTCACACCTGTAGCATCTCTTCCTTGAATAGAAATTTCTGAAACCGCTAGTCGTATAATTTTTCCACTTGATGTAACAGCAAGAATGTCATCACCATCTTTTACAATTAAAGATCCAGCTACAGTTCCCCTATTTTCGGTGGTTTTAATTCCTCTAACACCCAGCCCGCCTCTTCCTTTTATAGAAAATTCTTCAATCTCAGTGCGTTTTCCATATCCTTGTGTTGTTAAATGCAATAACATTGATCCTTCTTTAGACACAGCACAAGAAACAAGATGGTCAGCGGTTCTAAATTTCATCCCATTCACCCCTGCTGCAGTTCTGCCCATAGATCTAATTTTCTCTTCGTCGACTTTTAATGTTTGCCCTAAAGAGGAAACTAAAAAGATGTGATCTGAACCATTAGTGGGCACAACGCTTACCAATTCATCACCCTCGTTTAGCTTTATAGCAATAAGACCCGCTTTTAAAGAAGAGTCATAAGCGGTAAATAATGTTTTCTTCACTCTGCCATTTTTCGTAGCGAAAAATAGGAATCTGTTCGTTTCATAGTCTCTTGTATCAACAACTGCTTGAATTTTTTCATCTGGGTGAAGGGGTAATAGATTTACAATTGATGTTCCTCTTGCGGTACGACTAGCAGATGGAATTTCGTGTGCTTTTAATCTATAAACCTTCCCTTTGTTAGAAAAAAACAATAAATACGCATGAGCTGTTGTGTGGATCATATGAGACAAAGCATCTTCGTCTTTTAGCTTCGCTCCGGTTACGCCCTTCCCTCCACGACCTTGCGAGTTGAAGTCAGATAAGGCCATTGTTTTTACATAGCCGGCTGATGTCATAGCAAAAATCAACTCTTCATCGTCGATAAGGTCCTCTATGTCTAACTCTCCAGGATCAGGTATGAATTCAGTTCTGCGTGGTGTTGAAAATTTTTCTTTCCATTCAAGTAGTTCTTCTTTTATCACGCCTTTAATTTTCGTTTCGTCTGAAAGAATTGATTCCAAATCAGCAATTATTAAAGCTAATTCTTTCATTCTTTCTTGCAGTGTGCTTTTCCCAAGTCGGGTAAGTCTTACTAGCTGCATGTCTAAAATATGATTTGCTTGAATTTCAGTAAACCCATACTCTTCAGCCATTAAACCTTTTCTTGCCTCAGAACGATCTGCTGATCCTCGAATCAAGGCAATCACATCATCTATTCTTTCTAATGCTTTAATTAATCCTTCTGTAATATGAGCTTCGTCTTGTGCTTTTGAAAGACGGTGTTCACTTCTTCTTCTTATAACAACAACCTGGTGATCTATATAAGCCTGTAAAAGCTCGAAAAGGTTTAGTGTTCTTGGAACTCCATCAACTAGAGCTACAGCGTTTACAGAAAATGTTGTTTGTAGCGGAGTCCGCTTATACAAATTGTTAAGTATCACTAAAACTGGTGCGTCTTTTTTAAGAGTAATAACAATCCGCACTGCACCTTTTGCAGATTCATCATTGACATCAGCAATGCCTTCTATCTCCCGTGCGTCAACAAGATCTCTGATCTTTGACATTATTAAATTAGGACTGGCTTGATATGGCAGTTCACTTACAACAATCCGATTAGTTTTCCCATTTTCTTCAATATCAGTTCTAGCTCTCATACGAATTGATCCACGTCCGGTTGAATATGCGTCCTTAATCCCGCTTTTACCGAGTATTAAAGCTCCTGTTGGAAAATCCGGTCCGGGGATAATTTCAATTAATTCATTTATGGTTGCCTCAGGATTATCAAGAAGGTGAACTGTTGCATTTATGCATTCACCTAAGTTGTGTGTAGGGATGTTGGTTGCCAGACCAACTGCAATTCCTTGACAACCATTAATTAAAAGATTAGGAATTCTTGCAGGTAAAACTTCTGGTTCTCTGAACTCACCTGAATAGTTATCAATGAAATCAATGGTGTTTTCATCAATTCCATCGAGTAGCGCCATTGCTCTTTGGTCAAGTCTGCACTCTGTGTAACGAGGAGCAGCAGGAGAATCATCTGGAGAGTAACCAAAATTGCCCTTTGCTTCAATCAGAGGGTCTCTAAGACTGAACGATTGTCCCATTCTTACCAAAGAGGCATATATAGCTTGATCCCCATGTGGATGATATTTGCCCATTACTTCACCAACCACACGAGCGCACTTAATTGTTGGTCGATCGGGTCTTGCACCGAGATCGTACATACCCCAAAGAATTCTTCTGTGGACAGGTTTTAACCCATCTCTAGCATCAGGCAAAGCACGCGAAACAATTACTGACATTGCATAGTCAAGAAATGACTGCTCCATTTCTTCTTGAATTGCAATTGGTTGAATTGAGCCAACTGAAGTTTCTTCTTCTACGACGTCACTTTCTTTTGGGTCGTTAGTTTCTTCAGACATTAGATATCAAGAAAACGAACATCACGAGCATTTGTTTGTATAAATCTTTTTCGGCTCTCAACGTCTTCTCCCATTAGTGTTGAAAATACTTCATCTGCTACAGCACCCATTTCAACTGTTACTTGTAAAAGGCTTCTTCTCGTAGGATCCATTGTTGTATCCCAAAGCTCATCAAAGTCCATTTCTCCTAAACCTTTTAAGCGTTGAAATTCTTTTTTGTGATCGGGTTTTTCATTTAAAAAGTTTGTTTTCGCATTTTCATCTTTTAAATAAATTTTTTCTTTGCCGACAACTGTTGAAAATAATGGTGGTTGGGCAATAAATATGTGCCCAGCATCAACTAAAGGTTTCATTTTCCGGTAAAAGAACGTTAAAAGAAGGGTTCTTATGTGACTTCCATCAACATCTGCATCACAAAGAAGAATAACCTTGTGATAACGGATTTTTTCCAAATCAAACTCATCGTCACCAAAACCTGCACCTAATGCTTGAATCATTGTTTGAATTTCTGAATTTTGCAGCATTCGATCAGCGCGTGCTCTTTCAACATTTAATATTTTTCCTCTAAGTGGCAAAATTGCCATTGTTCTTGGGTCTCTGGCCTGAATAGCAGAACCGCCTGCAGAATCTCCTTCGACAATAAACAGTTCTGATTCTCTGGGGTCCCGTGAGGAACAATCTTTTAATTTTTCGGGCATTCCGGCTCCGTCTAACGCTGATTTACGTCTTGCGGAGCGGCGTGCATCCTGAGCTGCTAAACGAGCACGCTGTGCATTAATTGATTTTTGTAAAATAATTTTTGCTTCGGCTGGGTGTTCTTCAAGCCAATCTGAAAGTTTTTCATTTGTAGTTTTTTGAACTAACGAACGAATGTCTACATTTCCTAATTTAGATTTTGTTTGGCCTTCAAACTGTGGCTCTCCTAAACGAACACTGATAATTGCAGTAAGCCCTTCTCTAATGTCTTCACCTTGCAGGTTGTCGTCTTTATCTTTTATTAACCCCTTCTTTTTTGCGTATCTGTTCATAACACCTGTTAATGCTGTTCTGAATCCTTCTTCATGCATTCCACCTTCAATTGTGTTAATTCCATTAGCAAAAGAATGAAGTCCGTCTGTGTTAAACCCTGTATTCCACTGAAATGCAATTTCAACTTCTTGTTCTTTTTCCTGCGCTTCAAAAAAACCAACTTTTGCAAAAAGTGATTCTTTACTTGCGTTTACATGTTCAACAAAATCTTTAATTCCACCGTCATATTTATAAATGACTTCGTTTTTATTTACGGCATTTTCTCGTTTGTCAGAAAAACTTATTTGTAAACTTTTGTTTAAAAAAGCCATCATTTGAAATCTCTCTAAAAGTGTTTGTGCGCGAAAGTTAACCTCTTCAAATATTTCAGGATCAGGCCAAAATCTTACTGTGGTCCCAGTTCTACCATTTGGAGCTTCACCTATTTCATTAAGTTTGGTTTCTAAATTTCCACCTGAAGAAAACTCCATATAGTGACGTTTTTCATCTCTATCAATTTCAACTTCTACTTTTATGGAAAGAGCGTTTACTACAGAAATTCCCACCCCATGAAGACCTCCAGAAACCTTATAACCATCACCACCAAATTTTCCTCCAGCATGAAGTTTTGTGAAAACAACTTCAGCAGCAGACATATCTTCCTCTTGGTGGTGTTTTCCTACAGGAATACCCCTTCCATTATCACTAACTTGACAACCCCCATCGGGCAATATTGTCACGATGATTTCTGAACAATGCCCTGCCATTGCCTCATCTACAGAATTGTCTACTACTTCCCAAACAAGGTGATGAAGCCCTGATGGACCAGTTGACCCAATGTACATTCCGGGTCGTTTACGAACAGCTTCTAAACCCTCTAAAACAGTTATTTGAGATGCGTTATACGTGTTTTCAGTGCTACTCATTTAATACCGTTTTCAACACTGTTTTTTACTTGAAAAATAATACAGTTTTTAATATAAAACCGCAGGTCAGAGGGTAATAACACAACCTGCTCAGCATAGCATTTATATGTTATTTTAGGGTGTCAAAAAAACAGTAAAAAACTTTAATTTATGTTTTTTAACTTAATTATTTTGGTGTTGTTCTGACGCGAATTGAAGTTATTTTTTCCTCACCAACAAGGTTGGTGATTTTGTCCAAAAGTTGCTTCTCTAACCAATTTATTTGACTTGCCCAGGCGGGGTCATCCACGCGAACAATAAGTTCAGAACCACTAACTGCAACAGCAGAAATTTTTGCCGCTAAATCAATTCCAACAACTTCTTCCCATTGATCAACAATAGAAGTGACAACTCTAATGTCTGGTGTCCCAAAGTCTTTAAGCAATTGTTCTAAAACAGAACGCAAATGAACCGGCTCTTTAGTCACTGCTTTTAATTGTTCCTTCTACCACGTGATATTTATAATCGGCTTTTACTCCACTTGGCAATTCACTGGTTGTAGTTAAAACTGCTTGTTTTTTAGGAAGTAAATCTATAAGAATATGACATCTTGTGTCATCAAGTTCTGAGAAAACATCATCTAAAAGGACAATCGGTTCACTTCCTATTGTTTTTTTGACTATTTCATGTCCAGCAAGGCGTAAACCTAAAGCTAAAGATCGTTGTTCTCCTTGGGAGGAATGATTTTTAGATAATAAATTGTTTATTTTTATTCCAATTTCGTCTCTGTGGGGGCCAGTTGTGGTTGTACCTCTCCGTATATCTGTTTCTCTTTCGGTTTGAAGAGTTTCAAATAGTTTTTCTTTTTCCCAGAGTTGTTCATATTCAAATGAAACGGTGTCTTGATTGTTTGTAAATTTTTTTAAAATGTTTTCAATTTCAGGTTTAAGTTTTTCTAAAAGTTTTATTCTTTCTAATGCAAGTTGTTGTCCACTTTCAGAAAATTTTTCATCCCAAACATCAAGTGTTGTTTCAATTTCA
>DBNM01000102.1:10652-11195 GCA_002299135.1 Candidatus Neomicrothrix sp. UBA672
TAGCTTGTTTTAGTAATGTGTTTCTCTGTTTTAAACATTTTTCAAAATTTGTTTTAATTAAATGATTTTTTGTATGTAAATCAAGTAGCAATTCGTCTAAATAGTTTCTTCTTTCACCGGGGCTTCCTTTTATTAGTGAAAGGTCTTCTGGTCCGAAAATTGTTGTTCTGATTTTCTCTTGGAGTTCTTTTTTCTTGTTTACCTTTTTTCCATTAATTTGAAATTGGTTTCTTCCAAAATTATTAAGTTCTACTTCTAAAGTTGTTTTTCTTGTGGCAGCTGTAATTTCAGCTCTTAATATTGCTTTTTCTTTGTTTTGAGTTATTAATGCTTCATTAGGTGCGCCACGAAAAGACTTTCCTTTTGAAAACCATGCAATTGCTTCAAGTAGGTTTGTTTTACCGTTTCCATTGTCACCAGTTATAAGTGTTATTCCCTCATTAAAAACAAGGTGTGTGGTTTCATAATTTCTAAAATTTGTTAGCCACAATTGGCTTAAAAACATTTTTAAGAAACTCTTACTGGCATCAATAAATATAAAAA
>DBNM01000157.1:0-4273 GCA_002299135.1 Candidatus Neomicrothrix sp. UBA672
TCCCGATTTGATTGCTTCTCCAGCAAGAATCCCAGTTAAAAGCGCCTGTCCTATTCCTTCTCCAGTCAAAATATCTGTAGAAGCCGCCGCATCACCGACGAAGATAACTGATCTACTAGTTAGTCGTTGAGTGTTGATTCTGGCGGGGATAGGCCAAGCGGTTTGACGTCCCTCTAATTTGATGTTTCCACCAAGAGTTTCAGAAATAGATTCTCTATCGAGCAGGTCACGAGCCAACTGAGCTGTTTCTGAAGCAGAAGAATGCTTTGACTTCAAAACACCGAAACCTACATTTGCTTTTCCATCTGGAAGAGGAAAACTCCAGGCATAACCAGGAAGAAGATCTTTTTCGAACCAAACATGCAAATCGTTGCGATCAGGTTCAACTCCTGAAATATATTGACGGAAAGCAAGCCATTCTCCCCTTGATTGGTCTTCACCTAAATTGAGTGAACGGCGCACAGGTGACCATGCTCCGTCGGCAGCAACAACAAAAGAAGTTTCTACCTCTCCGATGCCTTCAATATCTAGAAAAGTTCTTTCTCCATCAAAATTAATTGACGAGAACTTATGCCCTAAGCGAACGTCAACCTTCAGTTCGCGAGCTAGATCTATGAGAGCCAGATCGTATTCTGCTCTGGGTACGATCCCAGCAAAGAGACCTTTCCCCGGAAGAGGAAAAACTTCCCTCCGACCTGAAGGGAAATGGATCACTGCCTCATAGACGATTTCGAGATTGTCTAAATTCAATATATTCAGACCAAGTTCTTCACTTAATCTGAGAGCCATTGTTGTTAAACCATCACCGCAACATTTTTCACGAGGAAATTCAGATTTGTCAATTAGAAGAACTGACAGGCCACTTTTGACGATAGTGCAGGCAGCAGATGATCCGGCGGGCCCACCTCCGACTACGACAACATCATAAAACATCAGAAAAGACGCAAGCGATTAGACTCGATTCCGCGGATCTCGTCATAGTCGATTACAACACACTTGATCCCTCTATCTTCCGCTAACACTTTTGCTTGAGGGCGGATTTCCTGGGCTGCAAAGATTCCGTGAACAGGTTTTATAAGTGGGTCGCGATTTAAAAAATCTAAGTACCTTGTCAGTTGCTCGACACCATCAATCTCACCCCTTCTTTTTATTTCAACTGCAACTGTTTCGCCTTTAGAGGTGCGGCATAAAAGATCAACAGGCCCTAAGTCAGTTGGGTATTCACGTTTGATTAATTCAAGTCCTTCAACTAAAAAAGATGGGTCTTCTGCTAGAAGTTCTTGAAGATGGGCTTCAACACCGTCTTTTTGCAGACCAGGATCAATTCCCATTTCGTGCGTAAAATCACTAAAGATTTCATGCAGAGTGATAATAAGCATTTCGCCTTTCGGATTGGAAACCCGCCAAACGCCCTTTTCTTCAACTATTTTATTTGGAGCATTCATCCAATTTAAAGGCTTGTAAGCACCCCCATCTGCATGAATTGCTACGCACCCGTCGGATTTGACCATGATTAACCGTGTGGCTTCTGGGAGGTGGGCAGTAAGACGACCTTCGTAATCAACGGTACAACGAGCAAAAACTAAGCGCATCAGATTAACTATTCAAAATTTCTAAAACGGGTAAAGCTAAAACCGGATTGCAAATTAAAAGATCCGGCAACCAAGGATCCGAATTGTTGTAAGTCAAAGGGGAACCATCGAGGCGAGACACATGCAATCCAGCAGCAAGAGCTACCGCAGCTGGAGCACAATTATCCCACTCGTACTGACCCCCAGAATGTATGTACACTTCAGCAATTCCTCTCACGACAGCCATCGCTTTCGCCCCAGCTGAACCCATCTCAATCAATGTCCCAGCAATTTTTTCAGCTACTCGAGAAGCTTCAACAGGTGGCCGTGACCTGCTAACCACTATTCGAACTTTTTCAGATTCAGTTGATGAACTTGACTCCGAAAAATCATTACAAGTTGAAAAAGTTAAATTCAAAGCAGGAATAGCGACCGCCCCTACAACGGGAAGACCACCAATGGCAAGTGCTACATGTACTGCCCAATCATCACGTTGTGGTTCACCAAACTCTCTAGTCCCATCAAGTGGATCAACAATCCACACTCGTTCTGTGTCGCTACGATTTGGATGCACTGGGTCTGCCGAGCCCTCTTCTGAAAGAACTCCGTCTTTGGGCCGCAAGGATGCGAGTTCTTGCATCAGAAAATTATGAGATTTCTGATCACCTTTCTGTTTCAAAGCCTCGGGATGACTGTCCTCACCGAGCTTTCTCTCTTCGAGCAACAAAAGTCCTGCACGAGTGGCTAAATCTTCTGCGAGATGGTGATCTTCATTGTTTGCCTTCAAGAGTGACCATCTTAGAAGGACAGGGTTAGCATGGGGTGCAGAAAATGCGTATTGCTGGGAAGAAATAAAATGAGTATTACCACATACGAACTTAGTCATCTAGACCTATTAGAAGCAGAAGCTATACACATCTTTCGTGAAGTGGCTTCCGAATTCGAACGGCCTTGCTTGATGTTCTCAGGAGGAAAAGACTCAATAGTGATGCTTCATCTGGCTTCTAAAGCATTTTGGCCAGCTAGATTGCCTTTCCCGGTTTTACATGTAGACACTGGGCACAACTTTCCTGAAGTAATTGAATATCGCGATCAACTCATAAAAGAGCTAGGAGCGAGACTCGTAGTAGCTTCAGTTCAGCAGTCCATCGACGAAGGTCGAGTTGCAGAAGAGAAAGGACCCAGAGCAAGCCGAAACCGTTTACAAACAACCACTTTGTTGGATTCGATCGAAGAAAACAAGTTTGATGCCTTATTCGGAGGAGCGCGAAGAGACGAAGAAAAAGCAAGAGCTAAAGAACGTTTTTATTCCTTTCGAGATGAATTTGGACAATGGGATCCCAAAAACCAAAGACCCGAATTGTGGAACCTCTATAACGGAAGAATAAGACAAGGTGAACACATTCGAGTGTTTCCAATCTCAAATTGGACTGAGCTAGATGTATGGCAATACATAGAAAGAGAAGCTATAGAAATACCAAGTGTTTATTTCGCCCACGAAAGAGAAGTTTTTCAACGTGATGGAATGCTATTAGCAGATTCAGATTTTGTAACTCGTTCAGATGATGAAGAGCTTGTAAAGCGGAAAATTCGCTACCGCACAGTAGGGGATATGAGTTGCACGGGCGCGGTGGAATCAGAAGCAGAAAATTTGAAACAAATAATAGAAGAGGTTTCTTCAACTCGTATAACAGAAAGAGGTGCTACGCGGGCTGACGACCGTGTTTCAGAAGCAGCTATGGAGGACCGAAAAAAAGAAGGTTACTTCTAATGGAATTTCTTCGTTTTGCTACAGCAGGGAGTGTTGATGATGGGAAATCAACACTTATAGGAAGGCTTCTGTACGACACCAAATCGATTTTTCAAGATCAACTTGAATCTGTAGAAGCAACTTCGCAACAAATGGGAAATGAATACACCAATCTTGCTCTTTTAACCGATGGTCTTCGTGCAGAACGCGAACAAGGTATAACCATCGATGTTGCATACCGTTACTTCGCCACGCCTAAAAGGAAGTTTATTATTGCGGACACTCCAGGGCACATCCAATACACGCGCAATATGGTTACTGGGGCCTCTACAGCAGATTTAGTGCTAGTTCTTGTAGATGCCCGTCATGGAGTTGTCGAACAGTCACGACGTCATGCATTTCTAGCATCATTGTTACGGATCCCACATCTTGTCGTATGTGTAAACAAGATGGACTTAATTGACTACGACGAGAAAGCGTTTCAGTCTGTTAAGGAAGAGTTCAGAAATTTCGCCATGAAACTCGATATCCCAGATCTCTCATTTATTCCAATATCAGCTTTACACGGAGACAATGTGGTGGAACGATCAGCCAAAATGCCTTGGTATGAAGGGTCTTCCCTATTGCATCACCTTGAAGAAGTGCATATAGCAAGTGATCGCAACCATATAGATGCCCGTTTCCCAGTTCAATATGTAATTCGTCCCCAAAATGAAGAACACCATGACTATCGGGGTTATGCAGGGACGATAGCCGGAGGTGTTTTTAAACCCGGTGATGAAGTCGTGGTGCTACCCAGTGGTTTTACTTCGACAGTTGCTTCAATAGATTCATACGACGGCCCCATCGCTGAAGCCTTTGGACCTATGTCAGTAACGATGAGACTCACGAGTGATGTAGACATTTCACGAGGAGACATGATTTGTCGCCCGAATAATCAACCCACAGTAAG
>DBNM01000157.1:4679-7130 GCA_002299135.1 Candidatus Neomicrothrix sp. UBA672
ACGACTAGATCAAGTCGGGTTCTGGTAAGCGAAATTCAATACAGAATTGATGTCAATACTCTCCATCGTGATGAGAAACCCGAATCACTAAAACTGAATGAGATAGGAAGAGTGTCTTTGAGAAGCACGCAACCATTATTATTTGACGAATACAGGAGAAATAGAAATACAGGGTCTTTCATACTGATGGACGAGGCAACAAATGTCACTGTCGCAGCTGGCATAATCGTTGGTTCAGGTTGACATGTCTAATCAAAATCCGAATGTCATATGGCATTCGAATAATTTGAGCACAGAAGAGCGACATGCATCTCTTGGATACACAGGTGCAACAATTTGGTTTACAGGTCTCTCAGGGTCAGGGAAGTCTTCGATTGCCTCCGCAACTGAAAAGCTAATAGTTACTTCTGGGCGTCCTTCTTATCTACTCGATGGTGACAATTTGCGATTAGGTCTTAACGAGGATCTTAATTTCAGTGCAGAAGACCGACACGAAAATGTACGACGAGTTGCAGAGGTGGCACGTCTGTTCGCTGATGCAGGCCTTATTGCACTGGTTCCGTTAATAAGCCCTTATCGTGATGATCGTCAAAATGCCAGGGAAGTGCATGATCGATTTGGTTTAAGATTTTTTGAAGTTTTTGTTGACACTCCAATTGAAATATGTGAAGAGCGCGACCCAAAAGGCTTGTACAAAAAAGCCAGATCAGGGGAAATCAAAGGTTTTACAGGAATTGATGACCCTTACGAAAAGCCGAGCTCTCCAGATTTGATCCTGACTCCTGAAAATGGATCACCAGAAGATGGAGCCAGACTCGTATTGAAACTTTTAGAAATTTCTTACTAATCACGTGACAGAGGCTTGTACTGGACCCGTGTGGGCACGTTTTCCCCACCTGACTCTTTCCTTTTCACCTCTTCATATTCACTGAAATTTCCTTCGAACCATCGCACGTAAGAGTTTCCTTCAAATGCAAGTACATGAGTAGCTACTCTGTCCAAAAACCAGCGGTCATGGCTAATAATGACCGCACATCCGGGGAAGGCTTCAAGACCTGATTCAAGGGCTCTTAAAGTATCCACGTCAAGATCGTTTGTCGGTTCATCAAGGAGCAAAACGTTGCTCCCAGTTTTTAAAACTTTCGCCAAGTGGACACGGTTTCTTTCGCCTCCAGAAAGGTCTCCAACTTTTTTCTGCTGATCCGATCCTCGAAAATTGAAAGATGCTACGTAAGCTCTTCCGTTAACTTCACGATTGCCTACTGAAATGAATTCCTTATCGTCGGTTATTTCTTGGTAAACAGTACGGTTCGGATCCAATGAGTCTCTTGATTGGTCTACATACCCAAGTTCAACTGTTGAACCGATTTTTATTACACCAGAATCCGGCAGATCAACATCAGACTCCGAGTTCTGAAAGGCTGCTACTAGCATTTTGAACAAGGTCGTCTTGCCAGCCCCATTACCCCCGACTATTCCCACAATACCAGCGGGGGGAAGAGTGAAGGATAGATCTTCAATTAGTAACCGATCTTCAAAACCTTTATTAAGATTTTCAACTTCAATTACTTGATCCCCGAGACGTGAATTAGCAGGGATCTGTATTTGAAGTTCAGCGTCGCGTTTCTCTGCTTCATTTGCCTCAGCTATGAGTTTGTCGTAAGAGGCCAGTCGTGCTTTCCCTTTCGCTTGGCGTGCCTTTGGAGCCATGCGAATCCATTCCAATTCCCTTTCAAGAGTGTGTTTACGCGAAGAGTCGGACTTTTCTTCAGCTTCAAGCCTCGCACTTTTTTGATCAAGCCAGCCCGAATAGTTGCCTTCATAAGGAATTCCTCTTCCGCGATCAAGTTCCAAAATCCAACCAGCGACATTGTCGAGGAAATACCTGTCATGTGTTACCGCTACAACAGTCCCCGAATAGTCCTGAAGAGTTCTTTCAAGCCAGGAAACCGATTCAGCATCCAAATGGTTTGTAGGTTCATCTAAAAGAAGCAAGTCGGGTTTAGAAAGAAGCAGTTTGCATAAAGCCACACGACGACGTTCTCCTCCTGATAATACGTTGACATCTGATTCACCGTCAGGAAGACGAAGTGCATCCATAGCTATTTCGATATTTCTTTGAAGATCCCAAGCACCGGCAGACTCAATAAGGCGTTCAACTTCCGCTTGCTGTTCACCCAATTTCTCAAAGTCTGCTTCTGGATCCGACCAACTAGAAAGAATGTCGTCATAGCGAGACAAGAGAGAAGCCACTTCTCCGACTCCTTCCATTACATTTTCCAAAACGTTCTTATCAAGATTTAAAGCAGGTTCCTGTTCAAGAAGTCCGACAGTAAAACCATCAGTTAGTCTTGCTTCGCCATCATGATCCGGATCCTCTCCAGCCATTATCGACAATAAAGAAGATTTCCCAGAACCGTTATTTCCCAGAACTCCGATTTTCGCTCCTGG
>DBNM01000115.1:0-3941 GCA_002299135.1 Candidatus Neomicrothrix sp. UBA672
TTGATGATTGAACTCCGATAAGAATGAACCCAGCATGAGCTATCGAAGAATAAGCGAGCATTCTTTTTACATTCGTTTGTACCACTGCAACCACAGAACCAAACACAACACTTAAACCCGAAAGCACGGCTAAAGGGATTTGCCAATCATTGACGTAAGATGCGAATGTCAAAGGGAAAACTCTTAATATTGCAGCAAACCCTGCGACTTTAACACCGGCAGCCATCCAAATAACAACGGGTGTGGGGGCGCCTTGATAAGCATCGGGAGTCCATGTGTGAAAGGGAAATACAGCTACTTTGAAACCCAAACCGACAAGCATTAAAGCAAAACCGATCATTAACATTCCATCTTCGATCAAAACCGAATTGGCTAAAAAGTTTCTAATTCCAACGAGGTTCGTGGTTCCAACTGCGCCATAAACCAAGGCAATTCCATAAAGTAAAAAAGCAGAAGAAAACGCCCCCAATAAGAAATATTTAATTGCGGCTTCTTGGGATTCAATTTTTCTTAAATGGAGAGCGACAAGAACATAAACGGCTATGGAAAGGATTTCTATTCCTAGGAATAGAACAATTAGATCATTTGCTCCGGCCATAACAACGCCACCTGCGGCTGAGACTAAAAGAAGAACATAAAATTCTAAATCAGGAATGCCTTCTCTATATAGGTATGGACGAGCAAGAATAGAAGTTGAAATTAATGCGATAGCTATTAATGAAGTTAGAAAAATAGTAGATCCATCTGTTCCCACAGAATCATTTAAAAATGAGATCGGTCCATCATTTTGAATTCTACTCCACATGGGGATTGACGAAAATAAGACAAAAATTCCGGCTGTCAAGGTAACACCAGGTGCTAACCAACTGATTTCTTTCTTTAATAAGGAAGAAATTGTTAGGAGCAATACTCCGGAGACTGCAAAAACAATTACTGGTAGTAAAGCCCACCATACAATTTCAGGAGTCGGAACAGAATTAGAAGCGACAAACATTTTTAGTGTCCCTCTTCTACTTGTTGTATATCTATTTTAATTTCTCCTAAGGAGTACCGGTTTACAGGCTCTTCAAAACCTGAAACGTGTTTTTCAATATGGACTACCAGGGTTTTTACAGAGGTTTCCATTCTGTTTATTACAGGTTTCGGATAAATCCCTAAAAAAACTATTAAAGCAAGCAACGGAAGCAATACAAGAGTTTCTCGTGTTTTAAGGTCAGTCATTTCTGCATTTTCTTTTTCTGCCGGACCATGGAAAACACGTTGATAAGCCCAAAGCAAATACAGAGCTGCTAAAACAACACCTACTGTAGCTACGACGGCCCACCATCTATGAGCCGTAAATGTTCCTAATAAAATTAAGAATTCTCCTACGAAACCATTTAGACCAGGCAGTCCTATTGAAGAAAGCATTACCACGGTAAAGAAACCTGCCATAAGAGGCGCTGAGTGTTGCAAGCCTCCAAGTTCATCTATTTGCCTTGTGTGTCGGCGTTCATAAATCATTCCAACCAATAAGAACAATGCACCAGTTGAAATACCATGATTTACCATCTGGAGGACGCTGCCAACAATAGCTTCAGTGTTTAAAGCGAACGTTCCTAAAACAATGAATCCAAGATGGGCAATTGATGAATAAGCAACTAGTCTCTTCAGGTCTTTCTGCATGGCAGCCACAACTGCGCCATAGATAATTCCGACTACTCCTAAGGTTAAAAAAACTGGTGCGAAGAAGTGAGAAGCTTCTGGGAATAAATACAAACCGAACCTTATTAAACCGTAAGTCCCAAGCTTTAAGAGGACGCCAGCGAGAATTACTGAACCTGCTGTTGGAGCTTCAGTGTGGGCATCTGGCAACCATGTATGTAGTGGGAAAATAGGAATCTTGACTGCGAAGGCAAGAGCAAAAGTTAAAAATAGCCAACGTGCTGTTCCTCGAGTAATGCTTTGCGATTCGGCAATCTCAACTAAATCGAAGGTAATTGAGCCTCCAACACTGTCTGCATGTAGAAACGCAACTGTAATGATTCCAACTAGCATCAGCGCAGAACCAGCCATAGTGAACAAGAAAAATTTTGTTGCTGCATAAGAGCGATTACCGTGACCCCAACGACTAATCAAGAAATACATCGGGACAAGGACAACTTCAAAGCATAAGAAAAACACGATTAGGTCTAATGAACAGAAAACTCCCATTACTCCAGCTTCTAATAAAAGCATCCAAGCAAAATAAGAGCGATCATTATGTTCAGGGTCGACTGCAAGGAAAGCAATTGGGAATAAAAGACCGGTCAGAACTATTAGAAACAGTGAAATTCCATCTGCTCCAAATGACCAAGAAATCCCAAAATCACTAATCCAAGATTGTCGAGAAACGAATTGGAACATATCTGAATGTTTTTCGTATTCGAAATCACTAAGCAACCAAAGCGATAAAGCACATGTAGTTGTTGAAAATATTAGTGCAACTAATTTTGTTAAATCTTTTCTGACTCGGGGTAAAAAAGCTACAACTAAAGCGCCAGCAGCCGGCACAATTAACAAAGATGGAAGAACTGGAAAAGTTGCTGAAGAGGAGGCTGCGATTACGACATTCATAGTGTTGTCCTCGTTAAGAACCAAATTAGTAAGCCAACAGCTCCAATTCCTATACCTAATGCATAGGTTCTAACTAAACCATTCTGCGAGCGTCGAAGTATTGCGGCAATCTTTTTTACTATTTGACCTGTCCCATCAACGGCACCGTCTATTACTTCTTTATCGAATTTTGCTACGGCTGTAAATGCTTTAGATCCGGGTCCGCCCATGAATTTTGAAACTGTGGAATCAAGATTCCAAGCATTATTCAAGATCGGTTTTTCAAAAATTTGCCTATCAATTTTTTCTTTAAGATACGTAGAAAGTCCTATACCGACTCCTATGCCTACGGAGACTAAAGCTAAAAGTGCCAATATCCATAAAGTAGAACCCGAAAGATGTAAATGCGTCTCATTATGGAATGTTGCTGGTTCCAACCAATGCTCTAACCGTTTAGTTGAAGATGAAAATGGTAATTGAATTAAACCTCCAACCACTGAAAGAACTGCCAAAGCCACAAGCGGTAAGGTCATCGTCCAAGGCGACTCATGAGGTTTAATCTCACCATCATCACCAGCATCCAAATATCGGGGCTTACCGAAAAATGTAAGAATAACTTGACGAGTCATATAAAAAGCTGTCAAAAGTGCAGTTATTATTCCGACAAGCCAAAGTAATGGATTCTTATCCCATGCAAAAGCGAGAATTTCATCCTTCGACCAAAAACCTGAGAATGGTGGGACACCGGCAATTGCTAACCACCCAATAATAAAAGTTCCAGCGGTAATTGGCATCAAGGAACGAAGACCTCCATAGCGACGAAGGTCCTGCTCGCCACCCATTCCGTGAATTACTGATCCTGCACCAAGAAAAAGTAGAGCCTTGAAAAAAGCGTGTGTGACCATATGGAAAATGGCTGCTGTGTAAGCACCACATCCAACCGCTAAAACCATGTATCCCAGTTGGCTCACAGTCGAATATGCAAGAACTTTTTTTATATCTGTTTGCGCGACAGCTATTGAAGCCGCAAATAAAGCTGTTCCGACTCCGACCCAAGCAATCAAATCGGTCGACCATGTAGAAGCTTCTACCATGATGGGATTGACTCTAATTAATAAGTAAACACCTGAAGTAACCATGGTCGCTGCATGGATTAATGCTGAAACCGGAGTTGGACCAGCCATTGCGTCCGGCAACCATAGGTACAAGGGAAATTGTGCCGATTTTCCCATAGCACCAACAAAAAGCATTAAAACTATGAACGTAGTAGTGGTTTTAGCTATTTGATTGGATTCTAAAATGTCAAATATTTCTAGATATTGGAGGGAACCGAAATTGAAGAAAATAAGAAACATTGCGACCATAAA
>DBNM01000115.1:4275-8352 GCA_002299135.1 Candidatus Neomicrothrix sp. UBA672
CCCCAGTCGCCAACCCGATTCGTTATAAATGCTTTCTTCCCGGCAGTTGCATTTGCTGGATCTCTAAACCAAAACGAAATTAAGAGATAGGAACAAGCTCCAACGCCCTCCCAGCCAAGAAAAGTCAGCAGAAGATTATCACCTAATACAAGCATCAACATTGAGAATGCAAACAAATTCAGATATGTGAAAAAACGATTGAAATCTGGATCACCATGCATGTATCCAATTGAATAAAGATGAATTAAAGTGCCGACTCCTGTAACAAACAAGCACATCGTGATTGATAAGGGGTCAGCTAAAAAACCTATATCAACTTTGAAATCTCCGGCTGGAATCCAATCAAAAAGAGTAAAAACTGTTTGTCTATTTTCATTTTTTTCTAAAAGCATTCCAATGAAAACAATCAAAACTGATAGAAAAGAACCTGCCATGGCGGTCGTTGCTAACCATCCTGAAATCGGTTCTCTAACTGATTTCCCTAAACAAATAAGAGTCAAAAAACCCAGAAGGGGGAAAGCAGGAATCAGCCAAACCAGATCTATCATTTTTATCCGCCCAAAATCTTTAGATCGTCAGCATTGGTCCTTGAGCGTCTTCGCATAATTGCAACTACTAGTGCCAAACCGATAACTACTTCCGCTGCCGCTACAACTAAAACGAAAAATACAGCCAGTTGACCCCCCAAGTCATTTAGATGAGATCCAATACTCACAAATGTGATGTTGACTGCATTTAACATTAATTCAATGCACATAAACATGATCAACGGGTTCCGTCGCACTAAAAGACCTACAGTACCAATTGAAAAAAGAATTGCTGCCAGCAACAAATACCAGGTGGTTGTGATAATCATTCTCCACCTTTTTCTTCCAACTCATCATCTAAGGTGTCATTTTGCTGCTCATCTAGGGTTGATATAAGAGGTTTTGTCGGACGGGTTGAAAGAACAACTGCTCCCACGACGGCAACTGTTAACAAAAGAGCAGTTAGTTCTACGGAAAAAACTTGTGTGGAAAATAATGCTTCTCCTAAAATTCTTGTGTTATCGGTTGCATCCCCGATGGGAGTATTTGCCGCTTGTCCCCCTGTTGGGCCTCCGACAGCAACTATCAAGACTGTCAAAATAATCCCAAAAATCGAAGCTCCCAAAACAACAGCTAGAGGTCTTTGGCCGGAAATAGGTTCGACTTTCAGATCTTCTGCTCGGTCAACTCCTAATAAGGTGATTACAAAAACAAAAAGGATTACTATTGCTCCGGCATAAACAATTACTTGTATTGCAGCAAGAAATGTCGCTTCTAAAAGGACAAACAAGACCGCTACCCCAAATAACGTTTGAACCATAAATAAAGCTGAGTGGACAGGGTTCTTCGAAAATATAACCCCTAATGCGCCGCTTAAAATAACAGCTGCACTTATTAAAAAGACAACCGTTTCCATTACTGTTCCTCTTCCGGAGTTTTCGTATCACTTTGACCTATCTCAGCTTTACGAATTCCGTAACCCAAGTCACCTGACCAAGCAATTTGACCTTCATAAGAAGCATCTCCATTTGGAGAGGTCGCCCTTAACCACCCAGAAGTATCAAGATCTTCCCCTTCACGCCAATCTTCCCATGGCAACTGTTTAGGTTTGCCAGATTCTGAATCAACTAAAAGTTCTTCTCGTGTGTAAATGGCATCATTTCGATTAGTAAATGAGAATTCAAACATCTTGCTTTCAGTAATGGCTCCTGTTGGGCAAGCTTCAACGCAAAGATCGCAATGAATGCACCGTAAGTAATTGATCTCATAAACAAAGCCGTAACGTTCTCCGGGTGATACCGGATTATCAGTTGGGTTATCTGCCCCTCTTACATAAATGCAATTTGCGGGACAGACACCGGCACATAGTTCACATCCTATGCACTTCTCCATGCCATCTTCATAACGCCCAAGCACATGCCTTCCGTGAAGCCTTTCTGGTTTTGCCCGCTTCTCTTCTGGGTAAGGGGTTGTAACACGTTTTTGGAATATTTGGCGAAAGGTGACTAAGAAGCCTTTTAGATAACTCATTGATCCATACCTTCAGATATTTCAGAGAGATCAGCGGCATTAAGACTGGAATCTTTGGCTTTTTTGATAGCTCCATTTAATAAAAGAGCAGCCAATGAGAGGACGACTAGACCTATCGGGACTACCAGAAAAGTTGACCAACCTCTGTCTTCACCTATGTTTAATGATGCAATTAAAAGAAACCATCCTAGAGAAGCTGGGATGAGCAGTTTCCAACCTAAATCCATAAGTTGGTCATAACGCAACCTTGGGAGAGTGGCTCGAAGCCAGACAAAAGTGAATAAGAATGCCATCACTTTTAAGAAGAACCAAAGTATCGGCCACACCCATGCGATTTGTTTTATCAAAATTGGACCGTTTGGCCCACCTAGGAAAAGAGTTACCGCAATTGCGGACATAGTAATCATGTTCATGAACTCTGCTAGGAAAAATAGAGCAAAACGTATAGAGCTGTACTCCGTGTGAAAACCTCCAACAAGCTCTTGCTCTGCTTCAACTAAATCAAAAGGTGGCCTATTAAGTTCTGCAGTGCCTGCGATCACGAAAATCACAAAAGGGATTACCCCTGTTGCTACCAGATTCCAGTTCCAAGTTGCTTGACCTGAAACTATGCCACTTGTTGAGAGAGTGCCAGAAGATAGAAAAACTGTTGCCATGGAGAGGCCTAAAGCCGCTTCATAACTAATCATCTGAGCTGAAGCTCTTACTGAACCTAATAGAGGGTATTTTGATCCTGACGACCATCCAGCAAGCATCACTCCGTAAACAGCAATGGAAGAAAGAGCTAGAAAAAGAAGAATGCCCACTGGTGGGTCGGCTACTTGCAGAAGAGTTCTATGTCCGAAAATAGAAACTGTTCCATCTCCACCATTTGTAAAGTCACCGCCGATTGGAACAATTGCGAAAGATAAAAAAGCAGGTACCAATGAAAGATAGGGGGCTAAACGGAAAACGACTCGATCTGCTCGTTCAGGTAATAAGTCTTCTTTGAAAAAAAGTTTTATTCCATCTGCCAAAGTCTGCAATATTCCCCAAGGCCCTGCTAGAGAAGGTCCTACGCGGTTATGCATATCTGCCACGATTTTTCTTTCGAACCAAATCACAAGCATTACCGAAACCATTAACAATGCGAAAGCAAGTACAACTTTTAATAACATCACGGCAACTACCGAGAAACCAATATCTGAACTAAGAAGTGGATCCGAAGCAATTATCATCATGTTTTCTCAATCTTCAAATCATTTACAGGTAGTGATGAATCAATCAGTTTTCGAATATCTGGGCCTTCCTGATTCCAAAGCGCGTGAATGGTCCCGCGAGTTGTTTCTGGATCAGGAGTAAGTCTGGTTCTAATTTCACCTTTTGAACCGATTAAACGAACTGTTGACTCAGATGTGATTCCGAGTTTCTCCATATCTTCTGGATTAGCTTTTATCTGACTTCCGGGTGCAAGCCCTTTGAGAGCTGCACTGTGAGCTGAAAGAACTCCCTTGTCATACATGCTTCTTGTCACAACTAGTCGAAAAGAATTAGTTTTTTGTTTTGGAATTTTTACTGAGGAGGGTTGTGTTTTATTGAAACCCCTACTCAAAATAACCCCTTCTTGATCTATTTGTTCCACTTTTGAAAAGTCAAGGTCTTTATGTATTCCCGAAACTATAGAAATCTCTTCACACAATTCTTTAAATGTAGTCGGACCTGAGTTTGGAGCAAGATACTGAATTAGGTCTAAAGCAATCATCCAATCTGGCCGAGCTGTTCCCGGGGGCGTAACACTCTTTCTTATCGGGCTTATTCGGCCTTCAAGATTAGTAAATGAGCCGTCTATTTCTGTAGTAGTAGCAGCTGGCAAAACAATATCAGCTTGGAGGACACTATCTGACGCAAAAATGTCAACTGCGACCACTGTTTCAATTCTCTCAAGAGCTTCTTGAACAAGTTGAGAGTCAGGAAAGTCCATCAGAGGGTCGGATGCCAAAAGAACCAGAACATCTATCTGTCCGTTAACAGCGGCTTCAAG
>DBNM01000115.1:8667-13912 GCA_002299135.1 Candidatus Neomicrothrix sp. UBA672
GTTTCTTTGGTATTAAAGCCTTTATAGGTGGGGCGTTTTGGCCAATAATCTTGTAATTCTTCTGACCCGTCTTCTAAGTTGCATCTTCCTGGTAATAAACCTGGAGAAAGTCCCATATCCATTGCACCATTGATGTTGCCTCTTCTTAACAAAGGTAAGAAAGAGGCTTTTGGTAGATATTCCTGAAGTGCGATAGCTCCTTCTTCAACGATTGAAGAAGTCTCTGCTAACGAGGTGCGACCAAATAGAACTGAAACCGAGTCACTTTTTTTAATTATTTTTCCAACTTTGAGCAACTCTTTGAGAATGTCATCTTCAAATTCAGAAGACTCGCCAGATAATGCTTTTACTGCTTCAAAAGTTTTTCCGGGTGGAACTCTTATTGAATGTGTGGCTAATTTCGAAAGTCCTGTTTTTGTTGGAGTTAGTTCAATGAGTTTGCATTGATCTTGAACTATTGCATGCCTTAACCTTAAATAAAGAGTCCCTAATTCCTCTTTCGGATCAGCGCCTAAAAGAATTATTACTCCACCTGGTTCGCAAGTTTCATCTATGGTCGCTGGATTTAAGCTGAGGAGCACTTCCGGTGAAAACCCATCGCCTAGTTGAGCATCAACGTTGTCAGTACCGATTATTCCTTTTGTGATTTTGCTCCAAACGTACTGAGCTTCATTAGTTAAACGCGCTCCACCAATGACGGCTATTCTTTCTGGCGTAGTTTCAGCTATTACATTTGTAAATTTTTCATAAGCTTCAGACCATGAAGTTGCTACAAACTGGCTCTTCTTGCCTTCGGCAAGTTCATTGGTTATAAGTGGTTCAGCGAGTCTGTTTTCATTTGAGTATGCCTCGAAAATAAATCTTTCTTTATCAGTTAACCAGCCCCAGTTAACACAGTCAGAATCAACACCCATAAAACGTAAAACTCTGTCTCTTGATTCTTGAACAGAAATTCTGTTTCCGACACTGTCAAAAGTACTAGTCGATTCAACTTCAGTTAAATCCCATGGTCTCGCTTTAAACCTAAAAGGCGCGGCTGTTAACGCCCCTACTGGGCATATCTGTACTGTGTTGCCACTGAAATAAGAGCTAAAGGGCTGATCCGGATATGTATTAACTTGAGTCTTGTTGCCTCGATCAATGAAATGTATTAAAGAATCCCCTGCGACTTGATCTGCGAAACGTGTACACCTATCGCAAAGAACACACCGTTCACGATCTAAAAAGACATTCTCATTAACTGGAATGGGTTTTCTGAAAGTTCGTTTTTCTTCGATGAACCGACTCTCTCCCGCACCAAAGGTCATCGTCTGATCTTGTAAAGGGCACTCCCCTCCTTTGTCGCAAATAGGGCAGTCAAGAGGATGATTTACTAGTAGGAACTCAAGTACTCCTTCTTGGGCCTTTACAGCTTTTTCAGATTGAGTGTCAACAACCATCTCATTACTGCACTCAATCATGCAGGAAGGTTGAAGAGCCGGTCCTCGACCTGTGTCGATTTCCACCAAACACATTCGGCACATACCAACAGGCTGCATACGCGAATGATGACAAAATCTAGGAATATAAGTTCCATTTCTCTCGCAAGCATCTATTAGCAATTCGCCAGGTTTTGCTATTACTTTTTTTCCATCAACCGTAATTGAGACTGCAGTTTCAGCAGATGTTATATCTGTCATGTAACTACCTCTTCAACTTTTAACGACAAGGGAATAGGATCACGTCTTGTAATAAGAGCTTCGAATTCATTACGGAATCTTCGTATAGCAGAAACAATCGGAGCTACAGATGAAGGTCCTAATGGACAAATAGTTGTCTGACTTGGAGGAAACGGAACCGCATCAAGACCTTCGTCTGAGAATGCAGCAGCTGGATAAGGCCCAGGGCTTATATTGTCACCTATGTCTAAAAGCAAATCTATATCTGAAGGTCTTCCATCGCCATCTAAAATCCTTTGAAGAATTTTCTCTTCCCATGTAGTTCCTTCTCTACAAGGAGAACATTTCCCACAAGATTCACGCGCAAAAAATCTAACAACGCTTAAACAAGCCTTAACTGCATCAGTTGTCTCGTCCATCACAACCATTGCTCCAGAACCAAGCATTGAACCGGCTGCTCCTACCGCACTCGCTTCGAGCGGTAAATCTAGTTGTTCTTGAAAAAACCACGGGGCTGACCCTCCGCCGGGTATAAACATTTTTAACTCATTGTCATCTCTTATGCCTCTGCAAAAATTTTCATCATAAAAAAGTTCTCTAAAGGTAGTAACTCCATGTTCAACCTCATAAACACCCGGGCGTTTTACATGCCCTGATATTGCAAACATCCGGGTCCCAGGTGATGATTCTGAACCAAATCCTTTGTAAGCAGAGGCTCCGTTATTGAGAATCCAAGGAAGATTAGAAAGTGTTTCAACATTATTTACAATCGTCGGCTTACCGTATAAACCTATTGCAGCTGGGAAATAAGGAGGTTTTAAACGTGGCATTCCACGTTTGCCTTCAAGACTCTCTATTAACGCTGTTTCTTCTCCAACTATGTATGCCCCTGCACCCCAATGCATCACTACGTCAACAGAAAACTTAGTACCTAAAATGTTTTTCCCGATATAACCAGCTTTATATGCTTCATCGAGTGCAAGAGCTATCCGTTCTTGCGCCAAAGCCATTTCACCTCGGACATATAAAAACGCTTGAGATAAACCAAGTGCATAACAAGCAATCAAAACTCCTTCTATTAACTGATGAGGATCCCTTTCCATTAAAAGTCGATCTTTGTAAGTACCTATTTCACTTTCGTCCCCATTAACCACTAAATACCGCGGCCAAACCCCTTCGGGGGGAAATCCCCATTTGATTCCTGCAGGGAAACCAGCACCTCCGCGTCCAAGAAGACTGGCTTCTCTAACTTCATCATGAACTTGGTTGGGTAATCGATTAAGTGATGACCTCAAACCCTCATAGCCACCTGTTGACAAATACTTATCGAGTGTAAAAGAATCTGTATGTTTGAAACGGCTTGTAATAAGCTTCGGACCCTCATTTTCGACGAAACCAGGCGCATGTTTTATATAACCGGTCTGTAAAGGTGACTCAACCATCAAACAACCTCTTCGATCCAGCTTGGAGGCCCTTTTATTTCCTCTGGATGTTTAATCCCAGCAGAACGCGTCTGAGGTATTTGTTGACGAACCCGACTTAAAGTTCCATGTTCAGGCATAACTCCTTGATCATCAGCACAACCTTTAGACAAAGGACTTTCACCTGCTTTTAGATCTACGACTACCTCATCAAAAAGTTCCGGCGATGCTCGATGAAAATAACGATAATTTACAGTGAAACAAGGAGCCTCCGTACAAGCAGCAACGCATTCAGCTTCTTCGAAAGTAAAAAGGCCATCTTCTGTCGTGCCACCTTCTTCTATATCCAAGACTGTTTTCACATGTTCAAATAGCTCATCTGCTCCCAGTAATTGGCAAGAAATATTTGTGCAAACTTTTATTAAATACTTTCCAACTGGATGAAACTTGAACATTTCATAAAAAGTTCCCGTACCTAAAACTTCTACTGATGTTGTATCAGTAAGTTCTGCAATCTGTTCCATTGCAGGTTTTGTAATCCAGCCTTCTTGTTCTTGGGCTAAATGAAGTAACGGTATGAGTGCAGACCTAGCGACTGGATATCGGCTAACAATCTCTTTGGCGATTTCTTCATTCTCTTCGTTAAAAAACCCCATTATCGATCAACTTCTCCCATAATCGGGTCGATAGAAGAAATAACAGCTACTGCATCCGCAATCAGGCCACCTCTCATCAGATGGGGCAAAGTTTGTAAATTTACAAAACTTGGTCCTCTGATATGCATCCGGTAAGGATTAGAACTTCCATCAGAAACTAGATAACAGCCCAATTCTCCTCTTGGTGATTCAACTGCTGCATAAACTTCACCGGGGGGGACATGAAAACCTTCGGTAAATATTTTAAAATGATGAATCAACGCTTCCATTGACTCATCGATACGAGCACGTGGAGGTGGTGTAATTTTTTTGTCTTGAATCCGATAATCACCTGACGGCATTAGATCCAATATCTGTTCAACTATTCGTAAGGACTCGCGAACTTCATTTAATCGAATCGCAAAACGATCAAAAGAATCACCGTGTGTTCCTACAATTACATCAAAATCAACTTGTTCATAAGCCAGATACGGTTCATCTTTTCTTAAATCCCAGTCGTAACCAGTCGATCTAAGTATCGGACCTGTAGCTGATAAGGCGAGTGCTTCAGAGGTATTTAATGAGCCTACACCTTGAAGTCTTTTCTGAAATAATGGTTGACCGGTTAGTAAATCATCATATTCATCAAGCCTTGGTGGAATTATTTCTAAAAGGTTTCTCAAATCAGCCTGCCAGCCATCATGTAAATCCACTGCAACTCCACCTGGACGGATGTAGTTGTGGTTCATTCTTAAGCCTGTTACTTTTTCAAAAAATCTGAGTACTTCTTCCCTTTCGCGCCATCCGTAAATCATCATCGAGACTGCACCAAGATCCATACCGTTTGTTGCCTGGAATAATAAGTGTGAGCTAATTCTATTCAGTTCACACATCAGCATTCTGATCCATGTTGCTCTGGGAGGTACTTCAATTTCTAAAAGTTTTTCTACAGCGAGAGAAAACGCAAGTTCTGTAAAAAGTGGCGAGGCATAATCCATTCTTGTCACATTTGTCGAACCTTGTGCATATGAAAGCGTCTCAGCAGTTTTTTCCATTCCGGTATGTAAGTAACCAATTACGGGTTTTGAACGTTCAACAGTTTCACCTTCTAATTCCAGAATAAGTCTGAGAACTCCATGAGTTGAAGGATGAGATGGTCCCATATTAAGAATCATTCGCGTTTCTTCTGATGGATCTTGATTTTTAGAAATTTCATTTTCAGCTTTAGAAGTAGCTTCTGACTCACTTATTCGCAACACAGCGCTACCTTCACGAATGCGAACCCTCTCATCGTTGCTTTTAGCAGGTAAAGACTTATTGCTGGTCTCTACGACTTCGGATGTCATCGTTTCGTCTTACTGGCTTTGAACTGAACTGGTATTTGTCCGACCGAAAAATCTTTTCTTAAAGGATGACCTACCCAATCTTCTGGCATAAGAATTCTGGTTAGATCAGGATGATCAGAAAAGTTAATACCGAACATGTCAAAAACTTCGCGTTCCATTGATTCGGTTCCTGGATATAAGTCGAA
>DBNM01000115.1:14315-19416 GCA_002299135.1 Candidatus Neomicrothrix sp. UBA672
TTGATCATTGACACAACGAGTTCAAAACGTTCCGGTTTAACATTTTCTGGTAGATCTGTACGAGTTAGAAAAGATAAGTAGTCAACCGCGGTTAAATCAACAACCATATTAAAACCTTCTTGTTTTAACTCTGTAACTAAATCAATGAGCTCTTCAACTTTTGGATGTAAAACCTGTTGACCAAACGTCTCGACAGTTGGAACATTCACCGAGACTCCAATTCAACGTGATTAATTATTTCCCTTGGGGATTCAGAGAGCTCTATAGCCGCCCCACCAGAATTTTCTTCACGTCTGCGAGTTAATTCACCACTCTGTATTTTTTCATGCAAAGTCAAAATCGCGTGCATGAGAGTTTCTGGACCAGGTGGGCAACCGGGTGCATAGACATCAACCGGTACTACTTGATCAACTCCTTGGACGATTGCATAATTATTAAACATTCCTCCAGACGATGCACATACCCCCATAGATATGACCCATTTAGGTTCCATCATCTGGTCATAAATTTGACGAAGTATTGGAGCCATTTTCTGAGAAACACGTCCTGCGACAATCATCAGATCTGCCTGTCTAGGGGAAGCTCGAAAAACTTCCATTCCGTATCTGGCTAAGTCATAATGTGCAGCTCCGGTAGCCATCATTTCAATAGCACAACATGCCAAACCGAAAGTCGCTGGCCAACAACTCCGAGCCCGAGACCATTTAACAAGGTTTTCGATTCGTGCAGTAATAAAGTTATGCTCAAGACCTTCCAAGCCTTCTCCGTTAACTTTCGCAAGGTCTCCGATTAGAGGTACTCGTACCATTAATTACTCACCTCTTGGTTTTCAAAACTTTCCTCAATAAGGTCACGACCTTCTTGACCTACCTTACGAACCCCAACACGACGTACCGTGTTTGAAGTGTTTCTTGCCAAAGAAACAACTTCATCTTTTGATTTTAATTGTTTATTTGGCCCCCATTCAAGTGCACCTTTCCCTATCAAATAAATGAATGATTCAAATACCGCTAGAGCGAAAATGACAACTGCGACTAAACCAAAAAGCCCCAGAGATCTATGAGATAAAGCCCAAGGGTAGAAAAATATTATCTCTATATCAAAAACTATAAAAATCATTGCCACTAGATAGAAACGAACTGGAAAGCGTTCATTTGGATTTTCTTCTGCAGGAATAATTCCACATTCGTAGGGTGCTTGTTTCCGGTCATTTGGACTACGCGGTGCCAACAGACGAGAAGCTACAAAGCTAATAGCAGCAAACAAGACTGCAAGAACAAGCAAAGCTATAACTGGAAGATATTGACTAGTCAAATGAATACCTCCGATTCTTTGAGAAGACAGGCTGGGTTATCCTCATCGTTCTACTCGGTCGATGACGCGAATTCTTGCCTTTTCGCCATTAACTCTTTGTCTCTCACATGAAGCCAGTAACAGAGAGCTAGAAAAATAATAAAGGATCCAATAGTAACTAAAGCCGGTCGAAGTCGTCTTGTACCAAGATCACGAACCATTATTGTGGAAACAACAGGTTCATCTTTGTCGATAACTGGTCTTGGTGGTGCCATGCCTGGAATCGAAGGTTGATCTACCACTCTTTGAAACTGCACAAGCGCATATCTTATTGGATGTGTAATTCGCGCAGAATTAGTTACCCACAGACTTATCCTGTCCCATCTATTCGGATTGTCCTTAAGTTCTGGCTTCCCGCCATAAGTGTAGGAATCAAGGACTTTGAAATCAGAAGTACTTCCAAATCCAAGATCTGATTGAGCTAAAACATCTGCAATAGCTTGTGCTTGCGCATCGCCTGACTCTGCTGTTGATAAAAGGCGCCATCCATTCAAATCATCAAGTCCATAACTCTTAATCAAATTAGGCGATACGGCGGCTAATTCCGAATGGGTTATTGTTTCATTTCTTAATTGTCTATCCGCTTGTATTTGAGCTAAATCTTCCAAACTCAGTTCTGGATAATCTGACTCAGTTGGCAGTTTATTAAATTCCAAGTTGGCAATCTCATCTTGAGACTCCACAACCATTTGATAAGCGGATAAAAGATCCTCTGGGTCAGGCAAATCTCGTGCCTCTATCAAAGCACTGGAGTTTAGGTCTCCTACATTGATATCAATCGTTCTCCAACTCGGATCTGCTCCCTTCCATCCAGAACCATAGAGCCACCAACTAATTCCAAGGATTGTCATAAATCCCATTAGTCCTGCAAGGGTCACTAAAGTACTAAGTCGCGCCCCTGAATTAGTTGCAATTATCAGCCAAACAGAACCAATCAATACGACCGTACCTACTGCTACAACAAGTATTCCTCTTACTTCAAGGTCCCAAGAAATGCCACCTAACGTTGTAAGGAGATCAATCATCACATACTCCTTTCGTAAGCAACGACCGCATCAATTTGTTCAGGAGTTAACACTCTGCTTCGTGTAACAGTTCCAATCACATCTAGATCATCGGTTCTTCCACCAAAACCAGGCATTCCTCCTGATCCCATTCTTGCATTTCCATAACCAGCACCGAGTTCAGATCCTGAATGAATAAAATCGGCCTGTCGTTCAGGTGTTGAAAAATGAGTTTCTGCTCCGCTCAAGCTAGGTCCCACATGACCTGCTCCTGGTCTATAACTATTTAATATTCCAGATTCGAGGAGTTTCGGCCACTCTGCAATCAATGCGTCTACATTCTCAGAGCTAGTGGCTCCGTAAGAGAATCCTGGTGTGTGGCATCGAGCGCATCCATGCGCACCTTGACCTGATTGGTTATTAAAGATCAATTCTCCATAAGTCAAATAATTGTTGCTTGAAGGTAATGAAGCATCGTCTAACCATTCATCTATAGCTGCTTCAATCTCTTCAATTTCTTCAATATTTGGATTGCTATCGACGATAATTCGTCTAGCTCCATCTCTGATTCCACTTTCAACCTGTTTTTTCGTTTCTTCTGAATCAAGCTGTATTGATCTCAAATAAACAACCAGCTGATGTATCTGCTGTTCAGTCATTGGACCTCCACCTGGTAAACCCCAAGCAGGCATAGGAGACCCTGGTCGTCCATAATTTAAAATATGAGTAACTTCAGATTCATCAAATCTGGATAATACGCTCGTTAACGATGGTGCTTTCCATTGCACTTGAGCAACGAACTGACCGTCAGCATCAGACAAAGTGAATGAGGCAACACCTCCAACACCATTTGGTCCATGACACCCTGAGCAGGCTTCTTCGTAACTATTAGCTCCGCGGCTTTCAAAACGTCCAACCCAACCTCTTGCAGCATTTTCTTGACGTGCAGGTTCCATAAGCCAATAAAGCGGCAGAACTAAAGCGGTTGCTGCAATCAAAACAAAAGACCATCCGAGTGCCTTATCTAAAATGCGGGTTTCGAGTTCATCATCATCAGCATAAGGAACTCGGTTGGCCGCTAAATCAATTTCGGATCCGACTTCTTTTTTACCTATTCGAAAATTGAAAAGTAAATAAATCAACATTCCGATTGCTACGACAATCGCGAGAATCAAACCAATTGTTCTTTGAGTGTTAGCGATGATAATTATTGGATTCACAAACTTCTCATCTCTCCACTAATGGTCACTTTGTCCGATACAGTTCGGACCTTCAGCTTCTTGACCTGTAGTGTTTGTACCGATTGGTGGACCTTGAATTATTGCACCAGTATTAACTGTTAGAACACCATCATTTACTGTTACAGCAAAGCGGTCCATACCACGGGGCGCAGGCCCTCCACGTTTTTCGCCCACTTGGTTGTATTGTGAGCCATGACATGGGCATTCAAACCATTGGGATGAAACACAATTTGGAACCCTGCAACCTAAGTGAGGACATTTTTGATAAAGAGCAACCACACCTGCTTCAAAACCTTGGTCCACTCCAGCAGCCATCCCAGATAATTCACTTGAAGAGTAAGAATTTCTTGCTTTCTCAACTGCACCGTTTGGAAAAGCAGTCAGCCACATTCGTCCTTCCGGTTTATATAAGAATCCATTGTTAGCTTTAATTTCTGCAAGGATTTCAGGGATGTTTCCAACTTTGATTTTTGAACCAAAACCACTTACGCCTTGAGGCCATAGGAAAGCTAAAGAGGCTCCTCCGAAACCTGCTATTGAAAGACCCATCATTCCAACTATTCCGCGATTAAAGAACTGTCTACGTGAAACACCGACAGCCATGGGATCAGGAGCAATGAATGGTTCCGGAGGAACTGTCTCTACAATTTCTACCTCTTCGTTGCTTTGGGTTTCCAAAGCTGCTTGTTCAAATTCACGTCCTGTTAATCCCTCATCTTCTGCAACTAAAGATGGATTTGTTTTATCTCTAAGGCGTGCTTCTCTCGACAAACCAACAGCACGGTGATCTCTTCTACGGGAGGCACCCAAAAGCACTAATACTGCTAAAACAACGAGAATTATGGCAGCAAGGATCGTGGCCATATCAAGTACCGTAACTTTGTTTGAAAAATGATTTAATAAGTAACATTTGCATCACAACTCGAAGAACAACCCGCCTTCCCAAGGGAAGACAAAGTTGAAACCAGGGCCACGGAAAAACGAACCGATCATTACCAATACAGCCCAAAACATTAAATGAACTGTCATCAAAGAAATCGCGAACTTACGGTCTTCAGGTTTATTAGAGGGATTCCTATCAATAAAAGGAGCCATGATTAACAAGAAGATTCCCATGCCAGGAATTGTTACCCCAGCAACCATTGGGTGGAACATAGTTAACAACTCTTGAAGTCCCAGAAAGTACCAAGGTGCCTTTGACGGATTTGGTGTTCTATTAAAATCAGCTAATTCTAGAAGTGGTGCATTAACGACAATGGAGAAAAGGGTCGTAAAAAGAGTAATAGCTAAAGCTGCCAGAAACTCTGCAATTAAAAGATGCGGCCAGACATGAACCTTGTCAGTGGGAGTGGTTTTTACATCCTGGATTGAACCGGCTTTGACAACCGTTAGAAGTCTCTGATTATGTCCATCGGGACCTTCACCAGCTTGCGGGCCAGTTTGGATTGGCGGATTAATTGATGGATCTTTAGTTGGAGGTTGTTTAGAAGCTGGCACCCCTCG
>DBNM01000115.1:19809-34004 GCA_002299135.1 Candidatus Neomicrothrix sp. UBA672
AGCTTCAGTTTCTTTCGATTCATCGGTCGCAGAAACACCTTTGGCCGCCTCTGCTTTAGCTCGGGCTGCCTCAGCTCGTTTTCTTAAATGCTCTGGGATCTCAACCATTTCTTATCCTCGACTTAAAGGGGTCCTGAAATTCCGCCATCTTTTCGGACACGCCAAAAATGAATAGCAAGAAAGATGACTAAAACAAAGGGCAACATCAGTACATGAAGCGTGTACCAACGAAGAAGGGTATCAGTACCGATCTCCACGCCTCCTAGAAGAACAAATCTTACCTGTTCTCCAAAAACGGGTGTATAGCCCATCATGTTTGTTCCTACTGTCACCGCCCAAAGAGCCAATTGGTCCCATGGCAACAAGTACCCGGTAAATGACAACAGTAAAGTCAGCGTCAACAAAATTACACCAATAACCCAGTTAAATTCCCTTGGGGGTTTGTATGCCCCATGATAGAAAACACGAGCCATGTGTAAGAAAACCGTCAGAACCATTAAATGAGCTCCCCAACGGTGCATATTCCTAACTAAAAGTCCGAAACCAACTGCTGTTTGCAAAGTCTGAATATCATCCCAGGCTTGAGCAGCAGTCGGACGATAGAAAAACATGAGAAAAATTCCTGTGACTGTCAAGAAAATAAATAAGAAAAAGCTTAAGCCACCTAGACAAAGTGTGTAACTGACCTTTACAGCATGACGTTTTACCTTTACCGGATGCAGGTGATAAAGGACGCTGTTCATTATGACGTATGAACGATTTCTTGGACTGTCTGTATAGCCCTTCCTAAAAATCGAGCCGGGTCTAAAAATCGCAGCCCATGTTTGTGAATCTTGGACCTTTCCGCCTACCTGCCCCAGTTTCTCTTTTAATGCCTGACCGGTGGCTTTATCACCGTTTGTCTCAGCCATTTATTTCGCTCCCTTTGATAATTTCTTAGTTTTATTTTCAATCATGCCAAACGCATTCCATAGCCATACCCATGGCTTGTTGTCCTCTGATGGCCATCACCTTCTGGAGGTGCATCTGTTAATTTTCCTAAAATAATCACGCCAGTTGGGCATCTATCTACACAAAGTGCACAACGGGTGCAAACATCGTCATCAATTGTGAAAATTACTTTGTCACTTGGATCTCTTCCAGGGATTTCAGTTCCTACTGAATCCGCTACTGCATCTGGACTGACCATGTGAATACATTTCCAGGGACAAATATCCACACAGCCTTCGCACATGATGCATTCTGATTGGTCGATATGGATAAATTGTTTAGGTTTAACAGCTGCTTCAAGCCATTCGTTATCTACCTGATGCAGAACATAGTCATCAACAAAAGTCGGGTGAGGTGGGTTGGCGTCGGTTACGCTCATATGCCTACCCCCTCTTTTATAAGTGGTCTTCCATACTCAGATGTATCTTCCACTTGTTCTTTTTCAACTCCGCGATTCTGCCAATGTCGCCAACAAACAACATTACCTGCCAGAGCAATCCCATAAATTAATACTGCGAGGACATCACGTATCACTAGATAAGTCATAGTAAAAGGTAAAGACCATTCAACGATTCCTTGTTCACCTGTCCATGGAAGTTCAGGGCCAACTATAAAACGATCAGGACGCCAATTTAACTCACTATCAGCCCAAGTAAGCCACTGATGGGGAACTACTCCATAGACCCAAAACAAAATAAAAAATACATAAGTAGCAAAAAGCATTGCTTCACCCCAGGTAAATTCTTTTTCAGCGGGACAGCGTCTTAAGTATGCGTAGAAACCCCATACGAGGATCACCGTTACGATTATCGACACGGCGAATGCGACCATTCGAACTTTTCCTCTCTGGACTCTTTTGCTGGGTTTTCTATTTGCGAAAACTTTGTGAAAACTTACACAAAGTCATATAACCATCTTACAGGTTGGCTGAGTCTCGGGCGTACTCGCTACAACACTTTCCGTAGAACACTTTGAAGTTTTTTTGTCACTTCAAAAAACCAAAATTCATTTTTTATCCAAATTCAAAGAAAAAATAAAATGACTATCAACGTCATGTCGACCTTCGTCACGGCTATCCTGCCGTCATCGGTTAAAAACTTTTAAACTTAGGTACCTAGCAGTAAACCGGAGAAAAAATTGGTCGAAATACCAGAGCACCTTTTAAAGCGATCTAAAAGTGCCCGCGAAAGAATGACGGGGCAAACGGCTTCGAGTGACGACTCATCGGAAATAGATGAGTCACAAAATACTACCCCTGCAGCTGAAATCGACTCACCCGTTGAGGCCTCACCTCAAAAGAGTGAAGAACCCGTTGTTGTCGTAGAGGATGCACCTTATGTGACGGCTGCAAAAACTAGAAACAAGATTCCCTGGTGGGCAGCATCGGCTTTACTTTGCCTTCCAATTTGGGCGGTTGTTTATGTAGGAACTCTTGAGCGTCCTAGCGTTGAAGCTACAGGAGTGCTTCAGCACGGGGCAGAAATATATGCTCAGCGTTGTTCTTCCTGCCATGGCGCTAACGGTGGTGGTGGTGCTGGATATAAATTAACTGATGGTGAAGTAATGATTACTTTTCCTCATATGGAGGACATGGTTGAGTGGATTACAAAAGGTTCCGATGGTTTCGGTGTAGGCAATCCTTACGGTTCCCCTGAAAGAGGTCGAATAGTAGCTGGAGGAATGCCAGCATTTGGTGACGTTCTCAATGCGGAAGAAATAATTAGTGTGGTTTTACACGAAAGAGCTGTTTTTGGAAACTCAGAAGAAGCTGTCATTTTAGCAACAGAGCTTGATCACACTATTGAAGCAGGCGAAATGGATCTTGATATGTATTTTGATGCAGAAACTATAACTAGTTCTGAAATCGCAGAAATTTTCGAGGATACGCATTAGAAGCCTTCTTAAATAGAAATTTTGATACAAATGTCAGAAAAATCTTATGACTTATTAGTAATCGGAGGCGGTCCCGCAGGTGCAGCTACCGCGTATTGGGCTGCAAAAGCCGGTCTCCATACAGCAATAATTGAAAAAAAAGTTTTTCCTCGACAAAAGACTTGTGGTGATGGACTTACACCAAGAGCTGTTCACCAGTTATCCGAAATGAATTTAAATCAGGAGTTAAATGAATATCACAGATACGAAGGGCTCCGGGCTATCGCTCATGATAAAAGCATTGAAATGAAATGGCCGGATCACCCTATCTTTCCATCTTATGGATACGTAGTAAGAAGATGTGATCTAGACACAATGGTGGTTGAAAATGCAGTAAAGGCTGGTGCTGATTTTTTTGAAGGAATGGAAGCAATTAGTCCTCTGGATAAAAGCGACATCGGTATTGAAGGTGCCCTGGTCTTAGACCACTCCAGCGGTGAAAATATAAAATTTAAAGCAAAGTTCATTGCGGTTGCTGATGGAGCGAACTCCAGATTTGGTAGGTCATTAGGAAGTAACAGGAATAAAAAATACCCAATGGGAATGGCTATACGAGGTTATTTTGAAAGCCCTTTGGATAAAGAACCGTGGATTGAATCTGCTCTGGATGTTAAAGATAGACAAGGAAATTCAATGCCTGGCTATGGTTGGATTTTCCCAGTCGGAAATGGCACCATTAATGTTGGCATAGGTCTTCTTTCTACTTTTAGGGACTATCGGGATGTAAACACAACCCATCTGTTTAATGAATTTGCATTAACTCTCCCTGACTACTGGGAAATAAATCCTCTTGAACCAATTGAGCCACCCACGGGTGGTCGTCTACCAATGGCAGGGTCGGTGGGACCAAAAGCAGGCCACAACTGGTTATTAGTTGGTGATGCTGCTGGTTCGGTTAATCCCTTCAATGGTGAAGGCATTGACTACGCATATGAAACAGGTCGACTAGCGGCTTCTCTTTTTGCAGAAGCTAATGCTCAAAAAGACAACTCTGTCCTTACTCGTTATCCAGACTTACTTGATGAGGAATACGGCTTGTACTTCAAAGTGGCAAGATTGTTTGCAAAAATTATTGGTAATCCAGTTTTAATCAGAGAACTAACAAGGGTTGGAATGCGATCACAAACTTTGATGGAATGGGCGCTAAAAGTTATGGCAAATCTAATGAAAGAAAACGATAAAGGATTAGATGAAGTTGCATATAGCGCAATTGCCTCAATCGTTCGAATGGTTCCTGAACAGAAAGTTAATGACTAAGAATTATTCTAATTTTCTAAAAGTTTGTTTTTTAATAGTTTTGGCCTGATAAACCGGTGAGAATACCTATATGCATTCTTCTAGTAACAAAAATCAAACTTGGTCCAACCTGGAGAAGCATTGCAAGGAAATCTCTAAAAAGTCCCTTATCGAACTTTTTAATGAAAACCCAAATAGAGGAAGTGATTTTTCCACATCATTTGAAGACCTTTGGGTAGATGTATCTAAACAAATAGTTGATTCAAAAACAATCCAACTTCTTTCTGATCTTGCAGAAGAAAGTAAAATCAACCAATTCTTTGTCGACATGATGGCTGGAAGTCCAGTTAACTTGACTGAAAAAAAACCCGCTCTCCATACTGCACTCCGAGCACCGAAAGACTCAAGAATTCTAGTTGAAGGTAAGGATGTAGTTCCGAAGATTACCGAGACTTTAGAAAAGATGGAAGAATTTTCACGTCATATTAGAAACGGAAAATTATTAGGATCGACAGGAGCCCCCATTACATCTGTAGTTGCTTTAGGAATTGGAGGATCAAATTTAGGATCGTCAATGGCCCACAAAGCACTTTCAAAATTTGCTCACCCAGAAATAACAATCAAATTTTGTTCAAGTATCGATGCCGTAGATCTAGACCAAACTCTTGATGGGTTAAATCCTGAAACAACACTTTTTTTAGTCACTTCAAAATCTTTTGACACAAGAGAAACACTTCTATTAATGGAAAATGCTAAGAAATGGCTCGAGGGTTCAATCGTTGCTACGGGATTATCTAAACATTTTGTTGGTATCACTAGCTCTAGAGATAAAGCCATCAATTTCGGATTTGAAGAATCTATGATCTTCGATCTACCTGATTGGGTTGGAGGAAGATTTTCCCTGTCCTCTGCGGCAGGTCTAGTTCTTATGATCTCGATAGGACCAGATGAATTCTCTCACCTGCTTTCAGGAATGAACAGAATCGACAACAAAACCGTTTCTGAATCTTTGGAATCGAACGGCGCTCTACTTCTTGCAGTAATTGATATATGGAATCGGTCATTTCTTGATTATCCGACTATGGCAGTAATTCCTTACAGTAGCCAGATGTCATATTTCCCACAGTACTTACAACAACTTATGATGGAAAGCTTGGGAAAAAATAACCGAAATGATGAACATGAATTCGGTAGTTCAGTTGGCTCAGTGGTTTGGGGAGCTACTGGAACTGAAAGTCAACATGCATTTTTCCAATTCCTACATCAAGGCACTGATGTAGTTCCTTGTGAAATGCTGGGATTCTCTAGCTCTTATGACCCTTCCAACCAAGACCAACAAAATAGTCTTTTCGCAAATTTACTCGCTCAATCTGAAACTCTGGCGTTTGGCTCTGCTATTGAAGAAAATTTAGTGCATGAAAAAAAATTAGAAGGGAATCGCCCCTCAACTGTTATCTTGGCTCCGAAACTTACACCTTTCATTCTCGGTCAGTTGATTTCACTGTATGAACATCGAACTGTGGCTTCTGGAGTTATTTGGGGTGTGAATCCTTTCGACCAATGGGGAGTCGAGTTGGGCAAAAGCATCGCCATTGACATAGAACTTGAAATAGGTGATGCCTCTTCTTCAAAAGATGCAACTACGAGAAATTCTTCGACTGAGAAACTATTAGACAGGTTTAGAAGTTTCAGGAATATCTAAGTTCTTATAGGTGAAATTTCTTTTACAACATCCGAAGCTATTTCAATTGTTTCATCAATCAATTTTTCTGTATGAGCCAAACTCGGAAAAAGAACTTCATATGGTCCGGGAGCTAGAGCAACTCCACGTTTAAGCATCCCATGAAAAAAATCCGGATAAATGCCGTTTTCTGCTATCGGTTTGACTTCCTCAAAATTACTAGGTTTCTTGTCACTAAAAAAAATACCGACTAGTGGGCCAACTTTCGGTGTGGAAATTTCAAGATTACTTTTCGAAATAGCTTCTTTTAAACCTTGAACTAAACGATTTGCAATTGATTCCAAATATTCATACTCGGCCTTACCCAATAATTCAAGTGTGGCTTGACCTGCAGCCATAGCCAGAGGATTGCCTGACAAAGTTCCTGCTTGATAAACACCACCAATTGGAGCCAAATGACTCATCAACTCTTGTCTTGCAGCAAAAGCTCCTACTGGTAACCCGCCACCAATAATCTTTCCAAAACACCATATATCAGGGATTACGCCATACCAGCTAGAAGCACCACCAGAAGATAAACGAAACCCTGTTATCACCTCATCGAAAATAAGAAGGGCTCCTGACGAATCACAAGCTTTTCTAAGCTCTTGCAGAAAACCTGAGTCAGGTTCGACAAGGCCCATATTTGCTGCGACAGGCTCGACAATTACAGCAGCGATCGATTGATCTATTTCTGGCACCTTATTAAATGGGACAACTACTGTGTCAAATACTGCACTTTCTGTAACTCCCTCGCTTCCAGAGATGCCTTGGGTAGCGACACCGCTTCCGGCAGCTGCCAGCAAAGTATCAGAATGACCATGATAACAGCCTGAAAATTTGATTATTTTAGATCTGTTAGTAATACCACGCGCCAACCTTAAAGCTGTCATAGTTGCTTCTGTCCCACTATTTACAAAACGAATCGACTCAATGCCCTTTACTCGTTCAATAATTGTCTCAGCGAGAATAATCTCCTTTTCGGTTGGAGCACCATAGCTCGTGCCACATGATGCTGCTTTATTTATGGCCTCTATCACAGCCGGATGTGAATGCCCTAAAATCATCGGTCCGTAAGACTGGACGTAATCGATGTACCTATGTCCTTCTTCGTCCCAGACATAAGGCCCCTCAGCATTTCTCACGAAATAAGGAACCCCCCCTACAGAACTAAAAGAACGAACAGGAGAATTAACACCACCGGGAATAACTTTTTTTGCTCGTTCAAACAAAGCTTGGTTTTTATCTGACACTCGTGTTTAATCCTGCATAATCTCAGCAGCTTGCTTTGCTGCGTAAGTTAGTATTATGTCAGCTCCTGCTCTTTTAATCGAAAGTAAATGTTCCATCATTACTGATTCGCCATCTAGCCAACCGTTTGCTTGAGCTGCTTTAACCATAGAGTATTCGCCACTTACGTGATAAGCAGCTATTGGAACTTCAACTTCTGCTCTAGCTTTTGCAATGACATCTAGATAAGACAATGCCGGCTTTACCATTACAATGTCCGCTCCTTCAGAAATATCAGCTTTAATTTCAGTCATAGCCTCTCGTAAGTTCGCATGATCCTGTTGATAGCCACGACGGTCCCCCCCATCTTTTATTGTTACATCTACCGCATCCCTGAATGGTCCATAAAGCGACGAAGCGTATTTTGCAGAATATGCAAGAATAATAGTTTGAGTGTGACTACTTGAATCCAACGCATTGCGGATCGAAGAAACTTGTCCATCCATCATTCCTGAGGGTGCGCAGATGTCAGCACCAGCATCCGCCTGAGCTAAAGCTATTTGATTATAAATTTCAAGCGTTGCATCATTATCAACTGTTCCATCTGGTAACAAAATCCCACAATGCCCATGACTTGTGTACTCATCTACACACAAATCCGCAATAAGTGTCATATCGTCGCCAAAATTTTCTTTTAAATCTTTGAGTGCTAACTGAACTATCCCATCTGGATCCCATGCTCCTGAACCGAATTCATCTTTTGACTTAGGAATCCCAAACAGAATTACACCTGGTATTCCAAGTTTTCTTAATGAATCAACTTCAAGTTTCAAGCTTTCGAGCGTGTGTTGGTAAACACCTGGCAGTGAAGATATCTGTTGCGGTTCTTTAATGTCTTCCCTGACAAAAAGAGGTGCAACAAAATCATTAACAGAAATCTGTGTTTCAGACACCAGTCTCCGTATAGCGCTCGTACGCCTGAGTCTTCGGGATCGCCATTTCGGGAACTGTGCATTAATACTCATACTCAAAGCCTACGAAGGGATTGTCACGACCCCGACCATTGTTTTACAGCTTCAATCAGATCCTTTACAGATTGTTCTTTTGCTTCAAAGACTTTCCAGCCTAAAATTCGGGCGCTCTTACCAGTAATTGGTCCTATGCAGACAGCATCAGGCGGTTGGGGAGAACCTGCTAGCTCATGATAACGATTAACTGCTGATGAAGCAGTGAAAATTATTGCATCAGCATTTTTTGCTTTACGTAATAATTTCGTTTCAACTTCAGTAGTGATATTTCTATATGCAACAGTCTTATCTACACTCCAACCTGCATTTATTAACCCCTCGTAAAGCAGAGATCTAACGCTTTCAGCTTGCACTAAAAGAACTTTGTCGTTTTCTTTTTCAGGATTTGGAAACGCCTCAAGAAAACCTTCAGAAAAAGTCTTTTCAGGAATTAAGTCGACTGTGATCCCAGACTGCTTAAAAACTTCAGCTGTTGCTCCACCAATTACAGCTACTCTAGGCCAATGGTTTTCTCCGAAAACTTTTACCTTATTTAAAAGTCTCGTTGCCCCGTTAGGAGAAGTGACTATAACCCATTTATAAGCGTTTAAATTTTTTACTTTTTCTTCAAATCCTTTACCGCCATCTTTAGGATCAGTAATAGTTATCAATGGAATTGAAATAACTTTCGCCCCCATATTTTCCAACTCAGAGAGAAGCGGTTCAGATTGCTCAAGCGATCTCGTTATTACGAAAGTTTTACCTAATAATGTTTTTTTTAAATTCACAAATTCTCATTTAATAAACGGTCGCCACCTTCTTCATTTAAAAGCTTGTTTGCGATTTTTACCCCTAGCTTGTTGGCATCGGCTCCTGAGCCTTCTGCCTTTAGAAGTGTCATACCGTCTTTAGATGCAATAGAAGCTTTCAAAAAAATTTCTTCTTTTTTCAACTCAGCATGAGCTGCAACTGGCAAGCTGCATCCTGATCCAACTTCAGCTAAAAATGATCGCTCTGCATCAACGGCACTTCGAACTTTCTGGTCTTCAATTTCTTTCAACATCTTAATTATCTCAAAATCTTCTTCACGACACTCAATGGCTAAAGCCCCTTGCCCTACTTGTGGCAAAAGAATTGAGACAGATAGCGTGTCCATTTGTTCAGGCTTTAGATCAAGTCGATCTAAAGCAGCTTTTGCAACTACAACAGCATCAACATCGTCAGTTCGCGAAAGCCTAGTTTCAATATTGCCTCGCAACTCCTGGAACTTTAGATCAGGTCTCAAATGAGCCAAATGTGATCTTCTTCTAATTGAACCAGTGGCTATTAGTGCACCTTTGGGTAGATCATTCCAAAAACAACCCACGAGTGCATCTCTTGGATCTGCTCTTTCGGGAACAGAAGCAAGTACCAATCCTGGGCTTGTTTGAGCTGGGAGATCTTTTGCAGAATGCACAGCTATATCTGCTTCCCCAGAAAGAACCGCAGATTGAACATCAGTAACAAAGACTCCCTGTCCACCAAGTTGTTGTATTGAAGTTTTTTTGTCAAGATCACCAACAGTGCTAACAACTAATGTTTCTAACTCTATTTCCGGTGATATTTCTGAAAGTAGCTTAACTACGCGTTGTGTCTGTCTTAAAGCTAATCGGCTCCCTCGAGTTGCAATCCGCAGTGTCAAAGCAACCGATTCTGTTAAAGGTCGAAAAGATCTTGCAATGCTTCAGATAAACGTTCACCCCTTGGAGTCCCCGCAGCATCTTTAAGTCGAACGGTTGGTTCATGCATAAGTTTATTTGTAATAGCGGTTGTTAAAGTTTCAACTCCTTTTAGTTGCTCAGGAGTTAATTCAGGAAACCGTCTAAAAAGTTTCTGAAGTTCTGAATTTCGTATCTCTTCTGCGCGAGAATGAAGTTCTGTAACTATTGGAGCTACTGACCTAGCTGAAAAAAGACTAGAAAAACGTTCTACCTCTTCTTTTATAATTTCAATAACAGAGGAAACTTCTTTCTCTCTTGCTCTTATACCCTTTTCAGCGAACTCTCGTAAATCATCCATATCTAAGAGCGTTACTCCATCAAGTTCACCAGCCGCAGGGTCAACATCACGAGGAACAGCAATGTCTACGATTAATAATTCTTTTCCTTTTCGTTGACTTACTGCTTCATCAAGATCTCCATACTCAATGATCGTCGCAGTTGCCCCAGTTGAAGTTAACAACAAATCAACCTCTGATAAATTTTGTGGCAATTCATCAAGCCTTACAGGTTTTCCATTGAGTCTTTCTGCAGTTTCCAATGCACGATCCCAAGTTCTATTAGCTACTCGCAACTCGGCTATTCCGCCTGCATGCAAAGACTTCGCCATACCTTCACCCATTTCACCAGCACCAACAACTAAAACACGTCTACCGATTAATCCATCTAACTTTTTGTCAGCCATGGCAACTGCTGCTTGAGAAATAGAAGTTATATTTCGGGAAATCGAAGTTTCACTTCTTGCCCTTTTACCAACTTCAAGTGAATGTCTAAAAAGTGAATTCAGCACCGTTCCAACTGATTGTTCTTTAATTCCCAGTTCCCAAGCTGAACGAACCTGCCCTAATATCTCATGTTCACCTATGACGGCTGAATCAATTCCAGAAGATACTTTAAACAAATGTTCGATCGCTTCAGGACCAAAAAGGCCAATCAGATGGTCAGAAAATTCTTCAGGAGCGACATGTGAAATTTCGGAAAGAAAATTTCGTATGTCCTGATAAGCGCCATGAAATTTTTCAGCGTAAGCATAAATCTCAATACGGTTACAGGTTGAAAGAATTACCGCTTCACTGATGTTTTCACGCGAGGAAAGATCGGCCAAAGATTTTGGTAATTTTGCTTCCGGAACCGTCATCTTCTCGAAAAGATCAAGAGGAACAGTTCGATGGTTAAGACCAACGACTATTACCGACACGAATAAATCTCCTAAGCTGGGTTTCAGTAAGTGATCACGGAAATAAAACCTACTAACTGATTTTTCCTTAATTTCGAGTCTATTGCCAACCTTTTGTAATGAAAATTTTCTGGTATTTAGTCACCTGTATCTTTTAATCAAATTTTCGAAGATGATCATAGTAACCAAGAATCTGAAGCTCAGTTGCTAAATCAACTTTCCTCACCTCAACCTCTTCAACAACATCTACAACTACAGGTGCAAAATTCAAAATAGACCTAATTCCCGCTTCCACTAAACAATCAACGACTTCCTGAGCCGCAGCTGCTGGTGTCGTTACAATCCCTAATACTGCAGATGTTTGAAAAACAAGTTCTTCTAGTTGGTCTAAATTTTTTACCTTCAGCCCATTAATCGTTTCTCCTACAACATTCGGGTCTGTATCTACGAGGCCGACAATTGGAAATCCACTAACCTGAAAACCTTCATACTGGCTTAAAGCTCTTCCTAAATTTCCAATTCCAACTAATACTGCTGGTCTCGGTTGACTTCCTCCCAAAACAACGCCGATCTCTTTAATCAAGCGCTCAGTTTCATATCCAACTCCACGTGTTCCGTATGAACCTAAATATGAAAGGTCTTTTCTAACTTTTGATTCATTACTTCCACTAATTTCAGCTAATTCTCTAGAAGAAACTGTCTTTATACCCGAATCATTTAATTCAACGAGTGCTCGTTGATAGACGGTCAGCCTAGAAAGTGCCGCTTCGGGCAGATTTAAATTTGACACACTCTAATTAGATAGCACCATGATTCATAAAGCAAATAACATTTAATCGAAACAGTTGCTTTATTCGGAAACGTTATTGAATTTAGTCAACAAGAAAGACGAACTGTATTACGGCTGCTCCCAAAATAGCTAATAAAAGCAGAGCCATAACAAGAGTTGTACCAAAACGCACTACACATCACCTTGAATTTCTTCATCTGATTGTTTTAAAACTACTGGCACAGACTGAGCAGAAAAATTTTCAACAAAAGAAATAATTACTTGATTACCAGTACTGATTTTCATCTCTTCTGCTGCCGACCCTCTACCAATTACAAGCGCTACTAGACCATACGAATCAATTGTTAACCCAAGTTCTCCTCCGCCTAGTTCTTCAAAAGTTTCTACCTTTTTAGCAATTCTGGTTTGTCCTGCAATTTTGATTTCAAAATGATTGATTTCATTTTCTTTTATTTCAAGTTCTATGGGATCTAAATTAATCTGAGCGTTTCCATACTGATCGACCCACAAAACTTCAGCATGAAGTCCATCACTCTCTTTAGAAGTTATTGGCATAAGGCCAGGTACTAAGCTTGAGACCTCAACTTCATCACCTAGCTCTAATAGATCTACTCCTGAAGCAATGTGTGCTGCAGCTGGACCAAAAATATCACGTCCAGCGAAAGTAGGACCAGGAGCCGGCAGTTGATAATTAATTTCTGTAAGTGAAACCGCTCGATCTGCCCCTCCTACTAAAGCAACCGTAGGTGCTAATAATCCATTGTCAGGCCCTACTAGAACTGATTCTCCGCCACCAACCTCAACTGCAACTGCTCGCCGTTGTGTTCCGACGCCTGGGTCAACAACTGCCAAAACAACACCTGGTGACAGATATTGAGCACTACGAGCAAGAGCCAGTCCGCCTGAGCGGATGTCAAAATGTGGAACACCATGAGTAATGTCTATTACCTTTACGAAAGGAGCAATAGAGTTAATTACAGAATGAACTACTCCTACAAACTCGTCAGCCGTTCCGAAATCTGACAAAAATGAAATAGTTTCATATTTTTTACCTTTAGTCATTAATCACCAAGTTGCAAAGAACGTTCAGTGGCGGCAAAAACTGCTGCCCGAATAATTTCACGAAAACTAGCGTTTTCAAAAACTTCTATGGCAGCTGCAGTAGTGCCTCCTTTAGAAGTAACTTTTTGTCTTAAGACTTCAGCAGGATCATCAGATTCATATAAAAGCGCTGCTGCACCTAAAAGGGTTTGTTCGACAAGAGATTTTGCCTCATCTTTTGATAATCCGACTTCATATCCAGCGTCTATTAGTGCTTCAGCTAAAAAAAACAAGTAAGCAGGACCAGAACCTGAAAGACCTGTAACTGCATCTAGTTGACTTTCTTCAACAACCATTGCTGAACCAACGGCTGAAAGTATTTCAACAGCCCATATCAGATCTTCATCAGTAGCACTTGAACCGGCAGCTACACCTGCTGAACCCTTCCCGATTAAAGCAGGCGTATTGGGCATAGCTCTTAGAACTCTTACATTTTCGCCAAGAATTTTTTCCATAGAAGAAACTTTCACTCCTGCAGCTATAGAAAGAACTCTGGCTGGATTCAATTTTGACAAAACTTCTAATGCTTCTGAAACCTTGTCTGGTTTCACAGCGATCAAGGAATCTAGTTCTGACAATGGTTCTTCTGAAATCGAAATACCAGGAATTGTGGCAGCTAAATAGTCTCTGCGTTCAGACACTGGTTCTACAACGTGGAGTTCATCTTCAGATGACCAATTATTTTTAAGCAATCCGCGTAGTAAAGCTTCACCCATATTGCCGCCACCAATGATTTGTAATCGGAAACTCATCCGTTGAATCTACCAGTTTGATCGGCTTCTGGAGAAACAATAAGTGTTCGAGTAAAGCTAGCTAAACCCGAAATAAATATCATTGCTATACCTGCCAAGACAAGTACTAAGGAAGTGGAAAGTCCCATTAAAGCAAGAGAAACCGCTACTGGTCCTACTGTTTGCCCCAAACGGGCAGCTCCCGTCCACATTGCTAACAATGCCCCACGAAGTTGCTCAGGAGCGTTTTCTGCTATCAGATCTTGGAGAGTTGGGATCATCAGACCTTCTGACAAACCATAAATCATTGTTGCTAATACAAGGATAGGCAATGATCCAAAACCCATCATGAGAAAAGAAACTCCCCAAATTAGTAAAGACACATAAATGATGATTCCGCCTTGCAGTCGCTTTCTGACTCTTGCAACTGCTAGGGCTGATGAAGCAGCCACAATAGCTTGAGCTGCAGCGACTAAACCTCTGCCAGTTGTGAGCAGTCCAAACTCGCGCTCAAGATGGACTGG
>DBNM01000044.1 GCA_002299135.1 Candidatus Neomicrothrix sp. UBA672
ATAGATTTGGATTAGCCAAGGGCTACCCCAAAGATTGAGATAGTCTCGGCACTGATGACAAACAAAAACGATTCAGTCCCAGTTCTTGTAGCAGTTGCTTGGCCGTATGCCTCTGGTTCCCGACATTTAGGGCATTTGGCAGGTGCCTATCTGCCAGCTGATGTGTTTGCACGTTTCCAAAGACTTACAGGTAACGAAGTGTTAATGGTTAGTGGATCTGATGTTCATGGCACCCCAATCACTGTTAGGGCAGACTCAGAGGGAACCACACCATCTGAAATTGTTGGTAGATATCACAAGGAGTTTTTAGACAACTGGGAAAAACTTGCTATTAGTTGGGATTTGTACACTTCCACTGGAACTGATAATCACTCAGAGGTCACGCACGATGTCTTTATGAAACTTTTCGAAAAAGGTCATATAGATAAACGTTCTTCAGAACAGTTCTATGATGAAGATGCGGGAAGGTTTTTGCCGGATAGATACATAGAAGGAGTATGTCCACATTGTGAATCTCCTGAGGCTAGAGGCGATCAGTGCGAGAACTGCGGAAGAACTTTAGATCCTGAAGAGTTGATCAAACCGATTTCAAAGATAAGCGGAAGTGAACCTACTCTTAAAGAAACCGAGCATTTTTATTTAAGATTGTCAGACTTTCAAGAACCACTTTCCAAATGGCTCTCAGGAAGAGAAGGCTGGCGTAACCACGTTTTAAATTTCTCAAAAGGATGGATTGAGGAAGGTCTACACGACCGGGCTATTACGCGTGATTTGGACTGGGGAATTGAAGTTCCGGTTGAAGGAATAGGTGAAGGTAAGAAAATCTATGTCTGGTTTGAAGCAGTCATCGGGTATCTTTCAGCAGCTAAAGAATGGTCGAAAAATAATGGCTTAGAAGATGATTGGAAAAAATGGTGGACGAATCCCGATAGTCGTTCGGTTTACTTTATTGGCAAAGACAACATCCCTTTCCACACCATTATCTGGCCTGCAATGCTCATTGGCTATGGAGATTTAAATTTACCGAGCAATGTTCCAGCAAACCAGTACGTAACGTTTAAAGGAGGTAAAGCTTCCGCTAGTCGGGGAGTCGGCTTAACAATTACTGAGAGTCTCGAAGTTTTTGAAGCAGATTCTCTTAGGTATGCATTGGCAGCTTCCTTTCCTGAGCAAAGCGATACTGAACTGACGGTTGAAGAGATTTGTCGGCGAATCAATGAAGAGCTAGTAGCCACTTGGGGAAATCTAGTCAACAGAGTTTTATCGATGATTTACAACTCGTGTGATGCACAGATTCCGTCGCCTGAACTTAGAAATGGTGATGACCTGGCGTTACTTGAGGGGATTGATCAAATAGTAGAACTAGTAGCGGAAGAGATTGACAAGGTGGAGTTGAGAGCTGCCTTGCAAAAAGGAATGTCAGGAGCAGCCGAAGTGAATGCTTATCTGAACGCGATGGAACCATGGAAGCTTTCAAAGACAGACCCCGAAAGAGCAGCCACCGTATTAGGCACAGCTTTGTCTGCAGTTGCCGGAGTACGTGTTTGTTTAGCACCGTACTTACCCTTTTCAACCGAGTTGCTCAATGACGTATTCGGCCCTGTTGATTCTTGGCAAAGGAAAGAACCCCCGCATGGTAAGAAGATCGAAAAACCAAAACCGCTTTTTAAAAAAGTGGACAAAAGTTTGCTGGGTTTAGATGATTGAATGGTTTGACAATCATTGTCACCTTTCTGAAAATCCTGAAGAAGAAATTCTTAAAGCACGCAAAGCATTAGTTGCAGGTTTCATAAACGTGGGTACAGATTTTGAAACCAGCAGCGAAGCCATCGAAAAGGCGAAAATATTTCCAGATGTTTGGGCAACAGCAGGAGTTCATCCACATGAAGCGAGAAAAGGTATCGATGGTATTGAAGATCTATTAGAAGATTCGAATGTAGTTGCCGTTGGAGAGGCGGGACTTGACTATCACTACGATCATTCACCTCGAGAGGATCAAAAAAAAGTTTTCGCGCAACAAATCGAACTGGCAAATAAATCGGGACTCCCTCTGGTCATACACACTAGAGAAGCATGGGAAGACACCTTCAAGATTCTTGATTCTGAAGGACTTCCTAAATCTATAGTTTTTCATTGCTTCACAGGAGGAACGATAGAAGCCAAAGAATGTTTAGAGCGTGGTGCCTACTTGTCTTTTAGTGGAATAATTACTTTTAAAAAATCTGAGTCTCTAAGAGATGCGGCATCAGAATGCCCACTGGATCGTGCAATGATTGAAACCGATTCTCCATACCTAACGCCGGTTCCTTTCAGAGGTAAAAAAAACGAACCTGCAAATGTAGTTTTAGTTGGCCAAGAACTTGCATATTTACAAGATAAATCACCAGAAGAAATAGCCTTAGCTACGACACAAAATGCTTTAGATTTTTACGGATTACGTTAAAACTAAGATAAGTTTACTTCTTCAAATGCCCGATTTGCAGGCACTAAATGATGCTTCTACCGTGTATTTTGTCTTGTCTGTTACAGCAGTCAATAGGAGGAAGGGTGCTGGAAACAAATCCCATTATTGAGAGGTGGAGATTGATTGTGGTGCTCCTTGCCACAATTGCAGCTTTGCCACTTTTTTTGTTCGAAAATCCAAATTCTACAGGTTCCCTCACAGGTACTGCAGGTGCGGATACTACAGCCGCGCCAACCACAAGAGCTTTGATACAGCAGAACGATCAGGCAGGTGATCAAAGAGTTATTGAAGGGGGGCTATTTTTATTGAATAGAGCTGAAAATTGGCATTCGGCACGCACTACGTGGAAGATGGTTGAGCGTCTTCAATCTGCTGCTGTTAAATATGAAGAGGAAGCTATGGATATGGCACGTGAAATATCGGAAGCAGAATTTGCTGAAAAAGAGAAACAGTTAAACCTCCAGAAAGAACAAGAACTGAGAAGGAAACTATTTGCCGAAGAAGATGCAAGGCGTGAAAGAGTTATGGTCACTCCCGGACCGACAACGACGATAGTGGCTACTGAGCCGGATCCTAATGGTCCTAGTAATGTGCAGTGGGAAGCACTTCGCTACTGCGAATCAACTGAAAATTATCAGGCTATTAGTCCAACAGGAATGTATAGAGGTGCTTATCAATTTAGTATCGAGACTTGGAACTGGATTGCAGGTCTCTATCATGAGCATTTAGTGGGAGTAGACCCTGCAGAAGCTAGACCAAGCGATCAGGATCGGATGGCTCAGTCTTTGTATTTATTGAGAGGAAGAGGACAGTGGCCAGTATGCGGACGTTATTTACCATAGATAAAAAGTGTCTCTGACTCGTACAGAAGTAAAAAATTTGCTTCTTGAATACGAGATTCATCCGAAAAAGTCACTCGGTCAAAATTTTGTTGTTGAACCAAACACAATTCGTCAAATAATCAAACTTGCTGATTTATGCCCTGAGGATTTTGTTCTTGAGGTGGGAGCCGGTCTTGGATCGCTAACCCTTGCTTTATTGGAATCCTGTGAGCATGTAACAGCCGTAGAGATAGATGATGCACTCGTCAAGATCTTGAAAGAAGCAACGGTAGGCAAAACAGAAAAGAATCTCCGGATTCTCCATGCAGATGTTATGAAGTTGGACTTAAAACAAGTCCTAGAAGAACGGAACAATCATTGGAATCTAGTAGCAAACTTGCCTTATAACATTGCTGCGCCAATGATCTGCGATTTCCTAGAGAAGGTTCCATTAATTTCAAAAATGACCGTAATGGTGCAACGTGAGGTGGCAGAGAGAATGGTTGCAAAAGTTGGAGATAAATCCTATGGGTTGCCGTCGGTGAAAATTGAGTATTTCGCTGAAGCAAAAATAATCGCAGATATCCCTCCGACAGTTTTTATACCAAAACCAAGAGTTGAATCGTCTATAGTTCAGATCGTCAGACATAAGAATCCAATTATTTCTGAAGATTATGAATTGCTTTTTGGTTTGATTAAATCAGCCTTTAGACATAGAAGGAAAATGTTGCGTAGTTCCTTGAAAGGAATTCTCAGTACAGATGATTTTGATGCAACGAAGATCGATCCAACCAAAAGAGCAGAAAATCTTACATTAAAAGAATGGGAATTGTTAACAAAGCAGATTGTTTCCAGAGGCCATAAATAGAAAATGATTAATCTTTATGCCCCAGCCAAACTAACTCTTTCATTGGAGATTAAGGGAATACGTGATGATGGTTATCACTTGATAGAAGCTGAAATGGTTTCGTTGGATCTAATGGACGAATTGGAGATTCACGATGAAAGAGGGAACGGAAGTATAAAGGTTTCCACTGAGTATCTCGATCAACCTTGGGGTTTCGACACTGAAAGTTCAGTACCAGATAATGAAAATAACCTTGTATCGAAAGCTTTAAATCTTCTAAACGTTGAAAAGTCAGTTCATATACGTAAGAAGATTCCACCAGGGACAGGGCTCGGAGGAGGGTCAGCAGACGCTGCTGCAGTTCTACGTTGGGGAGGGTTTGAAGACTTGGTAGCAGCATCGCAGCTAGGGGCCGATGTTCCTTTTTGTTTGCAGGGTGGTAGATCCATTGTTGCAGGAATAGGAGAAAAAATAACTCCAGTTGCCTATCGCGAACAGACATTTACTTTATTGATACCTCCATTTTCGTGTTCGACTGTAGAGGTTTATGAACATTGGGATCGCATTGGTGGACCACGAGGAGACAATGGTAACGATCTGGAACCTGCAGTACTGGATTTATATCCAGAACTTGAAAAGTGGAGAGATCAACTTGGTGAAGCTGCAGGAGTCAGCCCGCGTCTAGCTGGCAGTGGAAGCACGTGGTTTGTTGAAGGATCCTTTCCACAGAAAGGACATCATGTCGTTTCCACAATCGCTGCCCTCGAACAAAACTAGATGACTAGCGGCCCCTCATTCTTTGAGCTCTCGTCCTTTTGAGCATTTTCCTATGTTTTTTCTTGCGCATTCTTTTTCTGCGCTTTTTAATTAATGAACCCATGCCGACGATACGTTAACCGCCTTATCAAGATTTCCCGACCTGCCTGCAAAAGACGACGCTACGGTGTAGGTGTTGGCCGGTAGTTCAATTGGCAGAATGCCTGGTTTTGGACCAGGAGGTTGGAGGTTCGAGCCCTCCCCGGCCAGCCAAATAAAGTAAGGCTTGACCATGGAAAACAAAAATTTTGATCTGCCAGATCTAAAAGAGATTCCTAACGGTGAAAAAGTCACAGGTACTTTTTCCGAGAAAGAGATGCAAAGTCGTCTTGATTCACTGCGAACAGTTATGAGTAACACTGGAATAGATTCTGTTCTTTTTACTTCAATCCATAACATCAACTATTACAGCGATTTTTTGTACTGTTCCTTCGGTCGACCGTATGGCCTTGTGATAACAGCAGACAAAGCGACTACTATTTCGGCAAATATAGATGCTGGGCAACCCTACAGAAGAACTTATGGAGAAAATCTGGTTTACACGGATTGGAAAAGAGATAACTACACGAAGGCTGTCATCGAGTTGGTTGGAAAATCTAATAAAATCGGCATCGAATTTGATCACGTGAATTTGAGTCTCTTAGAAAAACTTAAAAACTCACTAACAACATCTGAACTGATAGATATTTCTCAGGAATGCATGAAACTACGCATGATCAAGTCAAATGAAGAGATTGCATTGATTCGACAAGGAGCTCGAATAGCAGATATAGGAGGCTCTGCGTGTGTAGAAGTTATTTCTGAAGGAGTGCCTGAATACGAAGTGGCTTTACATTCAACTCAGGCAATGGTGCGCGAGATAGCTAACACTTTCCCGCATCTGGAGTTGATGGACACTTGGACGTGGTTTCAGTCAGGTATTAACACCGACGGTGCGCACAACCCTGTAACCTCTCGCCAAATTGAAAAGGG
>DBNM01000108.1:0-2795 GCA_002299135.1 Candidatus Neomicrothrix sp. UBA672
TCGTAAAGTGGGCGGAGTATCTCGAGTGCACCGTTTATGTCCTCTACAACAAGTTCCCAATAACTCTCTTCAATTGACTTGCCTGCGGCTATCAATTCCATTAATTGAGCATCGTAGTCACTGGTGTCGGTCATTGCTTTTTGAAAAATTGTTGGATTTGAGGTAATCCCACGCACCCCACTGTTTATCCAATTTTCAAGTTCTCCGGTTGCTATCCAAGATCGACGCAGATTGTCGAGCCACGGGCTTTGGTTTTCTGTCGAAAATAGTTCTAGCAACCTCGTCATTTAATTATTCTCCATTTTTAAGTAAATTAATTGCAGCTTCTAGAAGAGTTTCGGTAGTAATACCGAATTCAGTAAGAGCAATTTCGCCTGGAGCAGAAGTTCCGAAAGAGTCGATACCAATTGTCACCTCTGCCCATTTATTCCAGCCGTATGTTGAACCAGCTTCAATCGAAATTGATGGAATGATATTACTGATAACACTCCTCTGATATTCGTCTGTTTGACGCTCGAATCTTTCCATGCATGGCATCGATACAACGCAAACACCCAAATCAAGTTTTTTCTCAATTTGCTCTGCAGCTGTGCATGCAATTGAAACTTCGCTTCCGGTTGCAATGATGGTTAGGGCTTTTTCTATAGATGATTCTCGAATTATGTACGCACCTTTTGAAACACCGTCTGTGTTTTTGACGTCGGTGATCACCGGAGTGTCCTGTCGGGTCAGAAGCATTGCACTTGGGCCATCATGCATGACGGCAATCTCCCATGCGGATGAAGTTTCGTTTGCATCAGCTGGTCTAAATACATCAAGATTCGGTATCGCACGTAAGGAAGCGGCATGTTCAATAGGTTGGTGTGTTGGACCGTCTTCTCCAACAGCAACAGAGTCATGACTCCAGACGAAGACACTTTTGGCGTTACTCAGGGCGGCTAATCTAACAGAACCTCTCATGTAGTCACTGAAAACAAGAAAAGTTCCGGTCACCGGAAATAAGGCACCATGCAGAGCAATGCCATTACTTATTGCACCCATAGCGTGTTCCCTTACACCAAAAAATATTTGTCTTCCCTCCGGTTCTTCATATGATTGAATCCCATAGTCTGAAATTGAGGTGCCTGTATTACCAGTGAGATCCGCACCACCTCCTATAAGTCCTGGCATGAACTCCATTAAAGATTGGATACATTCGTTACTCGCTTTTCTAGTGGCAACTGTTGCTCCTCGTTCCCAGCAAGGGAGAGCTTTTTCCCAGTCAGGCTTAAGACCTGAACCCGAAAGGGTGGCCCAAATCTCACTTCTTTCACCTAACGATGGCGACAATTCTTCCCATTTTTCACGTGTTTTTCCACTTCGATTACCAGCGGTTCGATAATGGTCCAAGACATCGTCTGGTATCCAAAAAGGTTCATTTTCTGGTATTTCTAAAATTCTTTTTGTTTCTTTTATTTCATCGTCTTTTAGAGAGTAACCGTGTACAGCTGCAGTGTTGGTGTGCGGTGAAGGGTCTCCAATAAGTGTTTTCAAAATTATGATAGATGGTTTTTGATCTTCATTTTTGGCATCAAGTAATGCAGATTCGATTGAATCAAGATCATTGCTTGCGTCACCTAATTCGATTACGTTCCACCCGTAGGACTTGAAACGTGAAGGAGCATCATCAGAAAGTGCTAAATCGGTTCTCCCATCAATCGTTATTTGGTTATCGTCATAAATAACAGTTAAACGGGACAACTTAAGATGCCCAGCCAGTGAAGCGGCTTCGTGGCTTATTCCTTCAGAAAGGTCTCCATCGCCACACACTACCCATATATTGTGGTCACAGATTTCGTTTCCAAGACGCGCTCTGATGTTTCGTTCAGCTATCGCCATTCCTACCCCATTAGCAAAACCCTGACCGAGAGGTCCAGTGGTGACTTCAACACCGGAGGTGTGGCCACGTTCAGGGTGTCCAGGCGTAAGGGAACCTAATTGCCTGAATTGTTTAAGATCTTCCAATGAGAGTTCATACCCAGTGAGGTGAAGCATTGAATATAGCAAAATAGATGCGTGGCCAGCTGAGAGAATGAACCGGTCCCTATTTGGCCACAGGGGATCTTTAGCGTCATAGGTCATGATCCGAGTCCAAAGAACATGGGCAAGAGGCGCAAGAGCCATCGCTGTTCCCTGATGTCCGGATTTCGCAGCATGGGGAGCGTCCATTGCAAGACCTTTAATTACTGCGATTGAGCGGTGGTCAATTTCACTAAAGGGCATATTTCAATTCTTCAAAGTCGGCAACTAGCATGTACGACTTACCGTATACGCCGCGGTGCATTCAGTAGGGTATTTTCTTGAAAGTCTAAGGAAATAATTCAACAGTTGTCGCAAATCGGCTTTCATAACACACGACGGCATCTGTGAGGAATACCATGAATTCTATGCTTAAGAAGATGACTGTTCCGTTAGTGCTTTTAGTTATTTCTGCGCTCGCGTGGTTTAATGCGTCTTCGCTGGATAGTCAAAGTGGACAAGAATCACCACCTGGAGTTTCTGAGAATAGAAGTTCACTACTAACGCCTTTATTGTCAGCCCGAAGAGTGCCAGTTTTTTTGCAAGCCCCTATCGCTGATAAGGAACTAAAAAATGAAGTGGAAAATCTTGTAGCTCAACTTCCTGGACTTTCTTGCATTAATTTACTTGAAGATGGAAGAGTGATTTATGAGCAACTATCTAATGAACCTATTATTCCAGCTAGTACCCAGAAATTATTAACAGCAGTTGCTCTTCTGGAGAATTTCGGACCTGAG
>DBNM01000108.1:3206-4130 GCA_002299135.1 Candidatus Neomicrothrix sp. UBA672
GGGGACCCTCTCTTGATGACTTCTAAATATGCGGAGCGCTACAAAGACCCATTCCCTTATACAAATATCAAAGACCTTGCTCTAAAAATTGTTTCTTCAGGCATAAATAATATTGAAGGATCAATTATTGGCGATGAGAGCCTTTTTGATGACATGAGATTTGTTGATACCTGGCCAGAAAGATTCAGGTATACGGATCAAAAGCAATCTGGACCTATAAGCGCTCTTTCTTTAAATGCAGGTTTCATTAGTTGGGATCCCGTAAAAGAGTCGAATGGATTTAATACTCCTGCAGAGGAACCGGCGGACTACACAGTGAGAGTATTGAAGGAAATTTTAGAAGAGAATGGAATCACATTAAGTGGTGATACTTCGACTGGTCAAGCTCCAGAAACTGCTTTTTTTGAAATAGCCGAGATCGAGTCTCAGCCGATGGAGGCGATCATTTCTAAAATGCTTTTAGGAAGTGATAACACTACAGCTGAAATATTACTCAAGGGACTTTCAGCGCGTGTTGAAAAACCTGGAACTTCGAGTGGGGGCGCCACTGTTGTGGCTGAGTCATTGAGGCTTTTAGGGTACGACATGGAACAAGTCGAAGTTATGGATGCATCCGGTCTTGATTATGGAAATCAAGTCACTTGCAAGCTTCTAACGGAATTGTTGGACAGTGGTCCGCACTCGATTGAATTAAAACAAAGTTTGCCAGTAACTGGTAAAAGTGGCACGTTACGGAAGAGACTATTGGATACACCTGCCGAAGGGCTAGTGAGGGGGAAAACAGGCTCTTTGAATGGTGTCATAAGTCTTGCTGGCACGGTTGACACAATTTTTGATAGAAGTTTAAGTTTTGCTTTCGTAACTAATTTTGAAGGAGATAAGGCACGTATTAAATATCTACATGATCAAATTTTGCTAGAAATG
>DBNM01000108.1:4519-4702 GCA_002299135.1 Candidatus Neomicrothrix sp. UBA672
GTGATAGAACGATTCCGATGTTTCCGCTTAGTCTTGTTCTTTTCCCTGGACAGATCTTGCCATTACATATCTTCGAAGATCGATACCGAACGATGGTCGAGGAAATAATCGACAAAGACAGAGAGTTTGGTGTCGTTTTAATTGAACGTGGAAGTGAAATAGGGGGCGGTGATACTCGTAAGA
>DBNM01000043.1 GCA_002299135.1 Candidatus Neomicrothrix sp. UBA672
TAGTCGGAGCAACAGTCGTAGTCGTGGTAATAACTACTGGTTCAGACACCTCAGTTTCTAAACTCTCACTGCAAGCGATAAGCACAAAAAAAACTGACGCGGCTAATAACTTTTTACTGGTGACTAACATCAATGCCCCCTATGTCTTGATGCCCTTACTTTCTTACATTAGCGGTCTATACATCTTTTCTTCTGATCGTAGAATTACAAATTCTCTTAAATAGGGAGTGCGAACTAGGTTTAAACAAGAAAAGTTTTAGAAACTACCTAAGTTTATCAATACTTCCGATTTGGAATTTTAGGATGTCTTGTTCAGACACGCCCCAGCTAGCCATCGAACTGCGAAAAGGTTCCATATGAGGTGCCAAAAAATGAGTCTGTAATGCTTCATCACTTTCCCATCTCTCATACACATGAATGACCGTTGGATCTATTGGATCAACACTGAATACATAATCAATGCACCCAATTTCTTCATGAGTAGCTTTCATCATTTTTCGGCATGCTTCTAAAACATCTTCTGACGCTGGTTTTTCAATTCTTAATGTTCCTGCAATGATTATCATCAGATAAGACTAGATTTAAAAACTAATTATGACTATTTGAGGTTTTTAAACGATAGTTTATTTTCGTTGCTCAAGACATTTGAGTTATTGAAGTTGAAGCACTTAACAGGTAGGAAGAAAATGACTAGCAACATAACTCTCGAAGAGTTTGAAGTTACAGCAAAAAAATGGCTTGACGAAAACGCTCAAAAAAAACCAGACATATCTGAAAAAGAAGCTGAATGGGGAGAGGGTGAGTTTAGTGTCGCAGTGTTCCATAATCTAACTTTTGAAGAAGAGCGTGATTTGCTGCAGGAAGCAGCTGCATGGCAAATGGCTAAAGCAAAACATGGCTACCATGCGATCACTTGGCCAACTTTGTATGGTGGCTTGGATTTACCTATCGAATACGCCAGAGCTTTCGCAAGTTTGGAATCTGGTTATATAACTCCTTCACGGCATGAAACATTCAGTGTCACAACGCGCTTAATTGCTCCAACAGTTCTTCACTATGGAACTGACGACCAAAAAAATGAACTACTTTCAGACCTTTTCAGTGCAAAAACCTTCTGCTGTCAACTTTTTTCTGAGCCAGGGACAGGAAGCGATCTCGCTGGTTTGGGTTGCAAAGCAGTAAAAGATGGGGATGAGTGGATCATTAATGGGCAAAAAGTCTGGAGCTCGGGTGCGCAATTCAGTGAGTGGGGTGAGCTAATCGCTCGAACACATTTTGATCAACCTAAACATAAAGGCATGACTGCATTTATGGTTCCAATGGATTTACCTGGAATAGAAGTAAGACAGATAAGACAAATGAGTGGCGGTACTTCATTCAATGAAGTTTTCTTCAGCGACGTAAGAGTTCCCGACCGTCTTCGTCTAGGCCCCGAAGGAGAAGGTTGGGGGGTTGCCCTGACCACATTGAGTTTCGAAAGAGACCATTCTGATTCTGATGGAGGAGGAAGAGCAGGCGGAAAATGGAGCCAACTTCTTGGAACAGCAAATTCTCTCGATCTTCTTGATGACCCCCAGATACGTCAACGCCTTATGGAGGTATACATTCAAACTCAAATTCAGCGATTAGTTAACAGAAGGGCAGCAGATTTAAGAAAGTCTGGAAAACCACCAGGACCGGAAGGATCCCTTGGGAAACTTCTTTGGACAGAAGGAATGAAACTTATGTCTGATGTAGTTAGTGAATTATTAGGACCACGCCTTGTAGCAGACACTCAAACTTGGGGTACATACGAATGGGGCGAACATGTTTTAGGTGCTCCGGGATACAGGATCGCAGGTGGTTCAGATGAAATTCAGAGAAATATTATCGGTGAAAGAGTCTTAGGTTTACCAAAAGAGCCAGACCCATACAAGGGTCTACCTTGGGAAGACATCCCAAAAAACTAACGGCTTAGAAAATAACTTTTTACGCAGGGTTGATTTCTATTTCTAATGACTTCAAACCTCTGAGCATAAAACTTGGCAAGTAATCAAAATTATTTGCAGCTGTTAGCTCATAGGAATCTATTCTTTTAACTAATTCCTCTAGAGCTACACGAAGTTCAAGCCGTGCCAAACTTGCACCCAGACAATAGTGGGCGCCTTTACCAAAAGCTAAATGACTAAACAGATCATCTCTGTCCGGATCAAAAGTATCACCATCAGGAAAAATACTCTCATCACGATTAGCTGATGCAAACATCACAACCATTCTTGTACCTGCTGGAATTTTTGTACCTGCAACCTCCACATCATTCTTAGCAAATCGCCAAAATCCTTGTGTAGGAGTAGTCATTCTCACGGTTTCTTCGACTACTTTTCCAGCTCTCTCGGGATCATCCCTTAGCATCTCCCACTGTTCAGGGTTTTCGCCGAGTAAACGCATCATTTCTGTCAGTGTTTTAGTAGTAGTTTCATTTCCCGCCACTATGATCTGCGAGATAATACTGAGCATTTCCTCCATAGTAAGTGGTTCATCAGGAAGATCCGGATCCTCATCTTTATCTAT
>DBNM01000089.1 GCA_002299135.1 Candidatus Neomicrothrix sp. UBA672
TGGACGAAGTGCTTCATCCTCACCTGACTCTCTTCGCAAATAACGATCTTTCAACCATTTAACAATACGTTTCGCAATTAAGTCGTCGCGAATGAATCCGGAATTGCCAGCAAGTGGTGCCCCATGAGGTTCCGGACCGACCCAACCGGAAAATCCAAATTCTTCCAAAGGATTAGCTTCTAAATAAGTTTTAACATTTTCTTCAATCACCTCACCATTTTCAGTATTTGTAGGGATTGGTAATCCAGTGTCAGGGTTTATCAGGTCAGCGTGAGTAATATGCCATTTCCCGTCGTAATGGGTGTCATAGCCAGCTGCTTTGAACCAGTGCCCTATAGTTGGAACTTCTCCAGGTCGTAGCCAACGCATACGAGAATCTGAAGCATCTTTACCTATTCCATCTGTTTGTGTTACTCCATGGAGATCTGGGTAATGTCCGGTGAAAAGTGTTGGACGACTAGGTACACAAGCGAGTGAACCTGTGTAATGCCTTTCGAAAGAAACCCCGTTTTGTTGAAACCAATGTCTTGCGGGCAAGGCTTCTTCACGCCATGCCTTGAGGTCGTCTCCTTCATAAGGTGGCGCATTTCGCTCTTCATCAGTCATGATGATTACAACATCAGGATGGCGCATATTTTTTCTTGTTGTCAGTAAAAGTTTGCTCTACTTGATTTTTAAGCCCAGTTAACATTTTTTTGTTTAGTCGTGAAAAAAATTTACCTAATATTTGAGCTGCGATTTCAGCCGGTGGTCGAATTGGCACAATGTATACAGTGAGCTCTACTCGTGTCTTCGCTCCCTCATCAAATAATTCCCAACTGTTAGTTACTTTTTTAAAAACTGGAGGGAGCCCTTCAATTCGATAAGCCAGTTTCACAGGTTCTTTCCAGCATGTAACAGTTTCTAAAACAACATTTGATCCTTGTTGGATACGTCTGGTCGTTCCTACTCCTATCTCTTGTTCTGAGTAAAAGCATGAATGGTCTACATTTTCAGCCCAATTAACAATCTGATCGAATTCTGAAAGAACACTCCAAATTTCTTCTTTAGAGGCTGAAACAATCAATGAGTTGGATTTCGTTGCCATATTTAGTTATACCTTAATCACTACCTTTAACTATTTGTCGGGTAGGCGGGATTTGAACCCACGACCTCCTCGTCCCGAACGAGGCACGCTACCAAGCTGCGCCACTACCCGAAAGTCAGCTATTTATAAGCCCATCGACTTGCTGGCTAAGTGAAAGTGGATCTATTGGTTTAAGAATCCAGCAATCTGCTTCAGAACGTTCCCCTAAGAACTCGTCTGCCTGTCTGTCAAGAAGCAGCAATATCTTTTGATTCGGAATTCGACCAGCCCTTTGTTCAAGACGTAAATCCAAAGAAGTTGCCATTCCTCCCATATTCCCGATCTGTAGATCGAGTATTACTAGTACGGGAGTAGTTGCAATGAGAGTTTTTAGAACTTTAGCGCCTTCTGAAACCCTGATAATTTGATGGTTTTTGCTTAAAGACGCACTGATTTCTTGAAAAATATGATCTTCAGTAGTTGCAAGTAAAACGTTTGTTTTTTCAGGCATAATGCGATCGTAGCGTAGGAATTACTGACTCAATGTTTACTTTTGTGTTGAGTTTTGTAATCTTCTATTTACGAACTTCGTAAAGAAAGTTTTGAATAAGGTAAAAATATGCTTGAGATCACTGTTGAAAGAAACGAAAACTATGTGTTATGTCGACCGACTGGAGAACTTGATGCATATACCGTTGCTCAGTTTCGTGAAGCATTAATGGAACTCACCGAAGAAAAATTTGTTTTGGTTGACTTATCCGACGTTCCTTTCATGGATTCGGCTGGTTTGGGAGCCTTAATTGGAGGTATACGAAGAGCAAGAGACAATGATGGGGATGTTTCAGTCGCGTGCAATCGACCTGCTTTGGTAAGGCTTCTTCACACAACAGGTTTTGACAGAATAGTCCCTGTTCGTGAAACAGTAGAGGAAGCAGTCTTAGCTCTGAACGATCCTGAAGCAACTTAGTCATATTTATTTTACGAATCTTAAAGATGACAAATATAAAAACTTCAAAAAGACTGTCTTTGAGTGTGTTTCTTTTAATCTCTTTAATCGTCGTAGTCAATTTATTTCCATCTAATGCTCTTGCAGAGTCAACTTCAACAGATGGAGTTCAAGATGTAGTTGTAGTAGAAGCATCAGGCTTGATGGATCCAGTGTTGGTGAGAATGATGGAGGAGATAATTGAGGAAGTCGATCCTAATAAAACTATTTCTTTAGTATTTCAAATTAATATTTCTGGAAGTGTTGTTGAAGACGAGAGTGTTGTTGCATTAGGCAAGGCAATTAGTTCTTCACCTTTACCAATTTCATTTTGGGTTGGACCTTCAGGGGCACAAGCGAAAGGTCCAATAGTCGAATTAGCTCTAATTAGTGGTGATATAGGAATTGCCCCAGGTTCAAAAATCGGTAAAATCGGCCGAAGTATTTTCCCCAGTAATAGTTCTGAGTTATACAGGAATCTTGAAATAGGTGAGAAAACCCTCAATTATGAAGAAGCAGTAGAAAAAGGAATAGCCAGAAGTTCACCAGTTTTATTAGAACATCTTGTTGGTCTGGAAGGTTTCGAAGTCATCTCAGATGTTGAGTCAGGAGAAATCAAACCGTTAACTCAGACTCGATTTGAAGAAATGGATCCTCCTGATCAATTTTTCCATAGCGTAGGAAGTCCGGCTATCAGTTATCTACTTTTTTTGGCTGGCATGGGACTTCTTGTTTTTGAACTTTATACGGCTGGAGTTGGCATAGCTGGAGTTCTAGGTGCTTTATGCCTTTTGTTGGGCTTCTATGGACTAGCTGTTCTACCGTCTAATCCTTGGGGCGTAGCATTGCTGATTTTTTCAATGCTTAGCTTTGCAGTAGATGTCCAAACTGGAGTGCCTAGATTTTGGAGTGCTGTAGCAACTATAAGTTTGATAGCCGGATCGCTTTTGTTGTTTGATGGGCTTTATCTTTCGTGGTTGACTCTTTTATTTGGCATTTTGTTAACTGTGATTTGCATGTCAGCAGGAATGCCAGCGATGATTCGCACACGTTTTGCTACACCTACTATTGGCCGTGAGTGGATTGTTGGTGAACTCGGCATGGCTATTGAAGAAATAAACCCTAATGGGACTGTTGAAGTTAAAGGGGCAATCTGGAAAGCTCAAACAAATCGAGCTACTCCTATAAAAGTAAATGACGAAATTAGGGTCGCAGCTGTAGATGGATTCTGGTTGGATGTGGAACCTTTAGAAGGAGCGGCTCGCGACTATAGAGAACGCAAGGGAAGTAAAGATTAATACTTTGTACCTATAGGAAGTTATTTTGAAGCTTCAAATCCAGGGAGGCGAGGCCCAGCGATTCGCACGCTATCCCGTCTACGTGTAATTCCGTGTCCGTCGAGATGATTCAACAGAGGCATTGCATGTTTTCTAGTATTACCAGCTGCCTCTCTAAATTCTGAAACCGTAAAGCCGTCTGGTTTAATTGAAAGAAGTTCAGCAGCAAGTAAAGAAGCCGCTTCAATAGCATTTGCGGAAAAAAAGATTCCACCTTCTTCAATAACTATTCCTTTATGAACCAATTCTCTAAGTTCAGAACGGTCTATTCCTACAGGATCAGGTGGTGCGAAAAGTGAATTCTGTAATTTTTCAACAAAAGGATGATTAGAAGTTTGATTTTTATTTATAGAGAGTTTCAATCTTCCATTGTCTACGGTCATGTCTTTCAACAAGGAAATAGTTGCTCTTTGATGTTCATTTAAAGAAGACAATTCAATTCCTGAGGATCCAGCAGATTCGACTGCTTCTTTGACTGTTTCAATTGTCATCTGAAGAATAACTGGATCGACAACCCAATTATCTATGTCAGGTTCAATACTTTCACCTGTGAGTAGTTTTAACTCTTCTATATCAATCCAGCCTCTTTCTTTGACAATCCGCTCTATTGAACGGTCAGGTTTGGCCTTCGAAGCTTTTTCCTGAGGGTCCACATCAAGAACTTCACCTCCCCCGACTGTTTCGTCGCGTCCACTTTCTCGCAAAATAAATCGGTCACCAGGTAATAAAGGAAGTGGTTCCGGTAGGAATAGCCTGATTGACTCTTTTCCTCCAGGTGATATTGAGTTAGGGCCAAGAACTCTTAACTTAACTGGGTATTCACCTGATCCGAAATAAGCGATAAAAGCTCCCCTACGCGACACATGGTGATCAATCTCTTCCAATACTTGAAGAGAAGCGTCCAACATTTTTGTTAAATGCCATTCCCCTGATCTGATAAGCACATTTCCTCGAGAAATTTCCCCATGTGAAATTCCAGCAATATTTAAAGCACAACGACTACCGGGTGAAATATTTTTTTGATCTAGATAGTGGGCTTGGATTCCTCTAACTCTTACCTTTTTTTCCAGAGGCCAAATTTCCAGATCATCGTCAATTTTTAAACTTCCTCCGGTCAGAGTTCCTGTCACGACTGTTCCAGTTCCCTTTATTGAAAAAAATCGGTCTATCCAAAGCCTCGGTCGCTGAACATCGGCTGGATCGGGTACATCCTTTAAAAGTTCTGAAATTTCTTTTAATAAGACGTCCACTCCAGTTCCATCTAATGAGTTTGTTTTAACTAAGGGAGCATTTTCCAGAAAAGTTCCTTTAACTTTTTCTTCAATTTCTAACAACGTGACTTCAGTAATATCATTGTCAGCTTGATCAACCTTTGTAACAACAATTATTCCATTTTTAAAACCGAGTAACTCCAAGATTCTTAGGTGTTCTTCAGATTGAGGTTTCCAACCTTCTGTTGCAGCGACTACAAAGAGACATGTTTGAACACTTCCTACTCCAGCCAGCATGTTTTTTAGAAAACGAACATGACCGGGCACATCTATGATCGATAGAACAGTTCCTGATGGCAAAGTTGTTGAAGCGAAACCCAAATCAATAGTTAACCCTCGGGTTTTCTCTTCAATGAATCGATCGGGATCTGATCCGGTTAAAGATTTAACCAGAGTCGATTTTCCATGGTCAACGTGCCCTGCTGTAGCGACTATGTGCATAATTAAACCGGAAAATTCTTAATTAATTTTTTTGATCGCAGCATCGATAAAAACGTCATCGTTTGGATGGACTGTCATTAAATCTATAACAGTTTGATCGTTATCTACTCGGCAGATAATAGGCGGGTTTTGTTGTCGGAAAAATTCCACATGATCACCTTGGAACTTTAACCCTGCAGAAGGAATTTCGACTCCAGGTAAAGTCCCACCACCTGGAGTTGCAGTGGTTTCAGTTTTATATTTTGTACAAATTTTGTCTGCTCTTCCTTTTAATTCATCTACTGAAGTGGTAGCCATTTCCCAAAAAGGGATTGAAGATCCTTTGCGTTCTAAGTACGAGATGGTGACGTCCTGGAGCGCTGACATCGTAAGGCTTCCCGGGCGAACAGCCCTGGCCAGAGGATGTTGTGCACAAAGTTCAACTAGTTCGGTTTTTCCAGCGATTATCCCAGCTTGAGGACCTCCGAACAGTTTGTCGCCTGAAAATGTGACGATGTCTGCACCTGATTCAAGACTTTGTCGTGCTGCCGGTTCATCAATCAGCCATTTCGGAGGACCGTTTTCCAACCAAGGGCATGCAGAATCAAGTAAGCCTGAACCAATATCTGCAACAAGAGGAATTCCTAGGTCAGCCATTTCAGAAATGTCAGTCGTTTGCGTAAAACCCACAATTCGATAGTTCGACTGATGGACTTTTAAAGCCAAAGAAACATCACTTTTGATAATTGCTTTCTCAAAATCTTTACGGCGTGTTCGATTTGTCGTACCTACTTCGACCAAATGAGCTCCCGACTGTTCAAGAATTTCAGGAATTCGAAATCCTCCGCCAATTTCGACCAGTTCGCTTCTTGAAACCGCAACACCTCGTCCTTCAGCAAGTGCTGCGATTACCAAAAGAACTGCTGAGGCACAGTTATTTACTATTAATGCTGATTCTGCTCCACAAGCACGAGCGATTAGTTTTGAAGACCTATCATGTCTCGAACCGCGTTCTCCTGTTTCTAAATCAAACTCGAGATTAGAGAACCTAAAATGTTTATTTTTTTCTCCAATATTTATTGGAGAACGACCCATATTTGTATGCAAAAGAACTCCGGTGGCATTAATAACATCAGTTAAAAGTGTTCGAGAAGTAACTTCGCCGATTTTCCGAGCTTCTTCGATTACATCACCACCATTGAAGTTATTCACTGCTTCACGTGCCGCGTCTACTAGAAGTGGGTGCGGTAGATCTAAATCTGAGATTGCACGTGCGATTTGATCTATCGAAGGGGGTCTATTTGTAGGTGTTTCGAGTTTTTTCGACATTTTATTTGTTTGGAAAGAAAGCTATTTTTCTACTTCTAAGGTTACGAAGACGTAGCATAAATTTATGTTGTTATTACTATTTGCAGCTTTTTTATTAGTTCCTGCGATTGAGTTGTATTTAATCATTGAGGTTTCTCATCAAATTGGCTTTGGTAATACTTTAATTGCTCTTGTATTTATCAGCGTCATCGGTGCTTGGATGGTAAAGCGAGAAGGATTAGAGATAATTCGGAAAACTCAAATTGAACTTGCGAATGGAAAACTTCCAGGCAAACAAATAGTTGAAGGTTTACTAATTCTTTTAGCTGGTGTTCTTATGCTTACACCGGGATTTGCTACAGATGCAATTGGTTTACTTTTACTTTTTCCTTTGACGCGGATTATGTTGCGGTCTTTCTTGACACGGCGATTTGTAAAGAAGATAGATAAAGGTAAAGCTTTTTTATGGGGATCCAAAAAGAATGTTGATCAACGAGTTGTAGATGTCGAATGGGATTCATCTGATGTCAATGATCTGAATAAAAAAGGATTGGAAGAATGACTCTTTCAATGGAGTATTTTATATCAGTGTCAGATTTCATATTGCTTTAATAGTTTTAAGAATCCATACTTCATGGGTTAAAAAGATAAACAGAAACACTAATGGATATGACAGATTCAAATTTTGCTATCGATTCAGACACAATTGAACATAATAATCTTTTGGTAGTTACAGATCCTGGCGCAGTTCCCTATGTTGATTTACAGCCGGAGAATTTCACTCAGATTGTTTCTTCGAGCAAAAGGCTTGCAGAAAGCCCTGATTGGGTTGTTCAAACTCCCGCAGGCCTGCTAGTTCATGGTTATAAGCAAGTCCGATCAATACTGCGTGATCAAAGATGGATTTCTGTGTTGTCTGGAATTTCAATGCTTGATTCGTTAGAGTCAACCGCATCTGATTTGAATGTTTTGTTCGAACGTGCTCGTCGTTCAATTCCAGGTGTTGAAATTCCTAAAAGTTTAAATATTCGGCCAAATGTCTTATCAGTAGAAGGTGACGATCATCGTCGTCTTAGAAAATTAGTTAATTCATCATTTACATCAAAAAATGCAGATCGGTTAAGACCGTTCATGAGAGAATATGCAGTTGAATTAATTGAGTCTCTAATTAATAAACCAACAAGTGAAATCGTTCAAGATTTTTGCCGCCCTTATCCCATACCAATAATATGTCGACTTTTGGGTGCTGATGATAACGATTGGGAGTTGTTTGACTATTGGGCTGATATTATTTTTTCCGCTTTGGACGCTGATACTGATGCTGTGATTGGTCGTCTAGATAAAGTTTCAACCGCACAAAAAGAACTTGAAAATTATATAAAAAATCTGATTCAAGATAGATCAGACAATCCTAGAGATGATTTAATTTCAGAACTCATTCGAAATCAAGTAGATGGCGACAGTCTCAACTCTGACGAACTAATCGCTATGGTGGAGGCAATTTTATTAGCAGGAACTGATACAACTCGAAATCAACTAGGCGCGGTTATAGCAGTTTTAGCTGATCATCCTGAACAGTATGAAATTCTTCGCAGCAATAATGATTTAGTTCCAGTGGCTATCGAGGAATCTCTTAGGTACATAGGAGCAGTTAGAACCACGGCGCGTTTAGCCATTGAAGATATTGAATTTGATGGAAAAGTTTTCCCTGCGGGAACTACTGTTTTTCTAGGTCTCCACGCTGCGAGTCTTAGCGAGACAGATGACCCTGATGGCTATGAGTTTAATATTTTGCGTAAACGAGAATGCCCTCATATGGCCTTCGGGAGTGGAGCACATCATTGTTTAGGTGCATTTTTGGCTCGCGCGGAACTGCAAGAAGCTTTATCTGTTTTTGTTGAAAAAGTTCCTAATATAAAGTTGGTAAGCCCAGTTGAATGGAAACCACTATCTATGGGCATTTGGGGACCGAGCCGTCTTGAAATAGCTTTTCAAGACAGTTCCATTAATGACGTGTTTTCAGCTGGAACAAACTTTGAAAATAAGACAATAAAAGTTGCAGGTCGTGTATCAGCAAAAAGAGAAGACCTATTGATTAGTGATTCTTCTGAAAAACGCAGTGAAATTCAAAAGTCAATACCGCATTTGGTGCAAAGACCCAAATTTCCGCCTATTCGAAGGCTTTTAGTAACCGTTTTTACTTTTGGTAAAGCTTTTATCACTTGGAAAATAATTGATTCACGAAAAGATAATGAAGTAAAAAAAACTGTTTTATATAGAAGAATTCGAGAAGCAGCAGAACATTTAGGGCCCACTTATGTGAAACTCGCACAATTAATTTCAGCAGCTGAGGGGATATTCCCAGATGCCTTAATTGAGGAATGCAAAAAATGTCGCGATGAGGTTCAGGCAGAACCATGGTCCACTGCAAGAAAAACTATTGAAAGTGAACTGGGACCTCTAAGAGATGTTTTTAAATCTGTAGATCCAATTCCGATAGCAGCAGCTTCTATAGCTCAGGTTCACTCAGCGATACTTCATGATGATTCTTCAGTAGTGATAAAAGTGCAAAGACCGAAAATTCAAGATCAAGTAATAAGTGATCTGAAAGTTCTGGCATGGTTAGCTCCAAAATTTGTGGGAAGAATTCCTGTTGCAGCTTTAACAAATCCACCTGCTTTAGTTGAGTTATTTGCGGAAACAATTTGTGAAGAGTTGGATTTCAACCTTGAAGTAGCGAATCTTTTTGAGTTGGAACGAGCTTTAAGAGCAAACCCCAAAAATTTATGGGAGTTTCCTATACCTGATTTAGATTACGTAACGTCGAGAATTATTGTCATGAGTGCAGTTGAAGGAGTTTCACTCGGTAATGCAAATGAAATGAATTTGGAGTCAGAAGAAGTTGCTGATGTTTTCCGTCAAATGGTTGATGGATTATTAGAAGGGGCTGTAATACATGGAATTTTTCATGGAGATTTTCATGCCGGAAATGTATTTTTA
>DBNM01000071.1:0-3359 GCA_002299135.1 Candidatus Neomicrothrix sp. UBA672
TTCAAATCACGACATAGATGCATACAAAGGATTGGCAAAACGTAATCCAGCTTTGGCTGCCCTGTTCACAATTTTATTATTAGGACAAGCAGGGATTCCTTTCACAGGAGGGTTTATAGCAAAACTCGGTGTTATTTCATCAGCGGTTGATACCGGATATTATTTTCTTGCAGGAGTAGCAATGGTGTCAGCAGCTATTGCTGCATACGTATATCTTCGAATACTTATGGCAATGTATTCTGATAATAATGAAGGAAAAATTGAAGATACCCATGTTTCAAAAGGAGTCTGGCTAGTTACCGCTCTATCTTCTGCAGTCGTTATGGTTACGGGTTTCATTCCTGGGCCGTTCGTGGAAATAACCAGAAATGCAGTTCCAATTTTGGTAGGTGGTTAGGTGATATTTAAATACTTCATTCAGGCCTTCCAAACGCCTCCGAAAGCTATAAATTACGGTAACCTTCGTCAGGTACACAGCTTTGGCTTTGCTTATTTATCAAAGGTAATTGGGTCTTAAAACGATGTCTGAATTTCTTCGCAACTGGCTTACAGTTTTAATCTTTGGAGGCGTAGGAATTCTTCTTGTTTCCGTTTTTTTAGGGTTAGGAAGTTTGCTTAGACCCAGTCGAGACACACCTCAGAAAAGAATTAATTATGAGTCAGGTGTTGATCCGCAAGGTGACATGTGGAGCCAAGCAAATATTAGATATTACGTTTTCGCTTTGATGTTTGTTCTATTTGATGTTGAGGCCGTATTCATTTTCCCATGGGCTGCGCGTCTCGAGGTGTACGGTCTTTTTGGTTTAGTCGAAATGTTCATTTTTATCTTTATCTTGGCTTTGGGCCTTCTTTACGCCTGGAGAAAGCGGTTACTACGATGGGTTTAGTTGAAAATGGCAAATTGCCAGGTCCTTTGACCAAGTTATTGAATATAAGTCGAAAATATTCGCTTTGGGTATATCAATGGGGACTTGCATGTTGTGCAATAGAAATGGGTGCTGCTTTTGCTTCTCCGCGCTATGACGTTATGAGATTAGGCGTTATTCCTTTTCCTGCAAGCCCGCGTCAAGCTGATTTAGTTGTTATATCTGGGACAGTTACAGACAAGATGGCGCCCGCTGTAAGGCGACTTTATGAACAAATGCCTGAACCGAAATATGTAATTTCTATGGGATCTTGTGCAAATTGTGGAGGCCCTTATTGGGATAGCTATTCGGTTACTAAAGGTGTTGATCAGATAATCCCCGTGGATGTCTACGTTCCCGGCTGTCCACCTCGACCGGAAGCATTACTAGAAGGAATTGTTTTATTGCAGGAACGAATAGCTTCAGAAGACATGACTGATCGATGGAATCGAGATCCAATTGTCGTCACCTGATACCAACGCAGAAGAAATTATTGAAGAGTCAATAGAGCCTCAAGAGGAACCCATAATTGATGAAAAGCGTGAAGCCTTTGTCGCGAGCATCAAGCAAGATTTGGGCAGTGGTTTTATTGATTCTCACATAGACCCCGAGATTGATGTGTGGATACGAGTAACTCAAGAAGCTTGGTTAGAAACCGCAAAGATTCTTTTTGAGAAACATGGAATGAACTTCTTTAATTTCCTTTCCGCAATTGATTGGAAACCCTCACCATTTGGTCGAGAGATGGATGCAGCGATAGATAATGTTGATGATGAAGTGGCTGTTGAAACTGAAATGGAATGGGGTGTAGCAGGTGGCGAAAAGCGCTTTCAACTACTTGCTCGCGTGCATAACCCTGTTGCAAATATGGGGGTCAATCTAAAAGCTGACTTAGAAGGTGATTTTCCAGAAGTCGATACATGGACTCCTGTGTATCCAGGTGCCAACTGGCATGAACGAGAAGTAATGGAGATGTTTGGAATTTCGTTTAAAAACCATCCGAATATGGTGAATCTCTATTTACCAACTGAATTTGAAGGCCATCCACTTCGAAAGGACTTTCCTTTACTTTCCAGAAGAGCTAAACCCTGGCCTGGAATTGTTGATGTTGAGCTTATGCCTGGAGAGAATGATGACGAGACCGAAGAATCAGGAGAAGAAACCTGATGAATTCTGAAGCTTCAACCCAGCAGCTTTCTTATATAGCAAATCAAGCAAGTGATGCAAGAGTCAATATTGAACTTGAAACAGAAGGTATGACTCTAAATCTAGGACCTCAACATCCAGCTACGCACGGGACTTTACGAATAATTGTTCGTTTAGACGGTGAACAAGTTGTGTCCGCAGAACCTGTGATGGGTTACATGCATCGTGGATATGAGAAACTTACAGAGGTTAGAACCTATCCGCAGGTAACAACTCTGGTAAACAGAATTGATTGGTTGGGGAGTTTTGCTAATGAGGTTCCGTTCATCCTTGCAGCCGAAAGGCTTATGGAGGTGGAAGCTCCCGCAAGGGCACAATGGATAAGAACTGCTTTATTCGAACTATCCCGAATAGCGAATGTTGTTTTGTTTCTGGGCGATATGGCAGTTCAGTTAGGAGCAACAACCCCTGTCTTTTATGCATTTAGGGATAGGGAATTTGTTTTAAATCAAATCGAGTCAGTAACTGGTGGGCGATTTCATCCTAATTTTGATCGGATAGGTGGAATAAAAGACGATTTACCAAAGGGTTGGATACAAGAAACTAAAGATGTGCTTGTCCGCATTCATTCTTTTTGCGAAGAGATGGAGGATCTTGTAGTTGGGAATGAAATTTTTCAAACCAGAACTAGAGGAATTGGAATAATTCCCGCTGATACAGGTCTTGCTTACGGACTTTCAGGAGCGAATATTCGATCGAGTGGAGTTGATTGGGATTTGAGGAGAGATGGTGGAGTAGGTCTGATTCACGACCAGCTTGATTGGAAAGTTTGGACACATCCCGATGGTGATTCATTTGCACGATATTGGGTACGTCTGCAGGAAGTCAGGGAGTCTTGCAAAATGGTAGGTCAAATTCTTGACGGAATACCCTCAGGTCCAATAATGGCTAAAGTGCCAAGGATTATAAAGGTGCCTCCTGGTGAAGCTTATGTAGAAACAGAGAATCCTCTTGGAGTAATGGGTTATTACATTGTTTCTAAGGGTGATTTGGTTCCTTATAGAGTGAAAATACGTTCAGCTTCGTTTAATAATGTTTCAATTACGCCATGGGTTTTGAAAGGTGTTTACGTCCCCGATGTAATTTCTATTTTGGCGAGTTTATATTTCATTTTAGGAGATATTGACCGATGACAGTTTTTAATCTGGCTATAGAACTCGCTTACTGGCAGCAAACTGTAATTAGATCAGTTCTGGGATTGGTAGCAGTACTTCTTCCTGCAGGAACTCTTGTTTATCTTTATTTATT
>DBNM01000071.1:3703-5563 GCA_002299135.1 Candidatus Neomicrothrix sp. UBA672
AAGATGATGAGTTTTATGCAAAGTCGATTGGGCCCGATGGAAGCTGGTCCTTACGGTTCTTTACAGCTTTTAGCAGAAGTTGGAAAATTTCTTCAGAAGGAAGATTTATTCCCAAGAGACGCAGACAGGGTAGTTTTCAAAGCAGCTCCATTTGTAGTTTTAGCTTCAACTTTTTTACTAGTTTTGGTGTTACCAGCAGGTCCAGATGCTTGGTTCATAAATATTGACACTGGGGTATTTTTAGCTTTAGCGGTTTCTTCAATCTCGGTAATAGGAATTCTCATGGCGGGTTGGGGCTCCGCCAGTAAATACTCATTGATTGGTGGATTGCGAGCAGCAGGACAACTTGTTGCGTACGAGTTACCTCTTGTTTTAGCCGTAATGGGTGTTGTGATACAGGCAGGTACTTTAAACGTTCAAGAGATTGTTCTCGCTCAAGCAAATGGAGAAATTTTTGGCTGGGGAGGAATTGGTAATCCTTTTATAATTACACAATTCTTAGGTTTTATGATTTTTCTTGTAGCGATTCAAGCTGAATTAACTCAACCACCTTTTGACATGCCTGTAGCTGAATCAGAAATCGTTACCGGTTATTTAACTGAATATACAGGAATGAGATTTTTACTTTTCTTTATAGGGGAGTTTGCTACCGCTGGAATTTTCTCAGCTTTAGCAGCAACATTTTTTCTAGGTGGTTGGTACATTCCAGGTTTGGATCCGACGGATAATCTTTTCAATCTCATAGGGCCGTTGGTTTTGGTAGGAAAGATGTTGCTCGTGTCATTCCTTATCTTTTGGTTCCGATTTACATATCCCAGATTTCGTGAAGACCAATTGCAACAACTTGCTTGGAAAGTATTAGTGCCTCTTTCATTGGTAAATATTGTTGCTACTGGTGTATTGAAAGTGATTTTCTGATGGGTTTATCGATAAGAGTTCCGGGGTTAATAAAAGGTTTAGGGGTGACTTTTAAGACTTTAATTAGAACCCTAACGAAAGGTTCACATACAGTTCAATATCCTCGAGTGAAAGAAGCGCCCACCCTTCGTGCTAGAGGAGTGATTGCATTACACGAAGAAAATTGCACTGCATGCATGCTTTGTGCACGTGAATGCCCTGACTGGTGCATTTACATTGAAGGTCATAAATACAAAGCTCCACCTAGAAGACCTGGTGGTAAACCTCGACAGAAAAACGCTTTGGATCGTTTTGATATTGATTTTGCACTTTGCATGTATTGCGGTATTTGCGTTGAAGTTTGCCCTTTTGAAGCTCTCTTTTGGTCGCCAGAATTTGAATTTTCTGAGCCAAAATTGGCTGACTTGCTTCATGACAAAGATCAATTATCAAAGTGGATGGAAACTGTGCCTGACTTTGAAGAATATGAAACTGGTAGTGAAGCTAAACAACTAGAGGTTCCACGTTAATGACTCGTTTCTTTTTGTCTCAAATCGAAGGACTGGATCCATTAACAAGTAGTGAGGTGTTAGTCGCTCAAAATGTCTTTTTTGCACTTATTGCTTTAGTGATGATTTTGGCAGCATTGCGAATGGTTACAACAGAGAATATTGTTCACGCTGCTCTTTATCTGGTGATTGTTTTGGCTGGAGCGGCGGGAATGTTTATCCTCTTAGGAGCTGAATTTGTAGCAGTTACTCAAATTCTCGTTTATATAGGTGCCATAATTGTTCTTTTCCTTTTTGGAATAATGCTAACAAAAGGCTCATTTGGGACAGAAGAAGGAGAGTTCAGAGAAAGAAATCGAATGGCTGTTTTGGTAGGAGTTTTGATAGTTACAGTTACTTCAGGATCTTTCATAGATAGTTTTCGGGATGCGGAACTAAACCGTGAATCGCCAAG
>DBNM01000071.1:5955-6621 GCA_002299135.1 Candidatus Neomicrothrix sp. UBA672
TTGTTGCTTGCAGCTTTAATTGGATCAGTTGTTATCGCGAGAAGAGATCTGTAATGCTATTAAATCAGTTTTTGATTCTTTCTGCAGTGCTTTTCTCTATTGGAGTTTATGGAGTATTGACAAGACGTAATGGCGTTATGGTTTTGATGTCTATAGAACTGATCCTCAACTCAGTCAATATCAATCTTGTTGCTTTCGCCGCTTTCAGAGAAGCAATTCCAGGGGAGGTATTTGCACTTTTTGTAATTGCAGTAGCAGCAGCTGAAGTGGGTGTAGGTCTAGCTATGGTTTTATTGCTTTATCGCAACCGTCGAAACATCGACCTTGCTGGAATTGATTCGATGAAGGGCTAATGTGATGATCCAATTATTAGCTGCTACGACTTCGTCTGTAACTTCAATTCCGTTGGGAATAACACAAGAAGGAAATTGGTTTTTACAGAACGCATGGCTTATACCGCTTATACCAGCCTTGTCATTTATAGGGATACTTTTTTTCGGTAAACGTTTACCACGTGGAGGATCGGAACTTGGTATAGCCGCTTTATTGATTGTGTTTCTTCTTTCAATATGCACTGGATTCGCTTGGATGGACCACCGCGATAATTTTCACGGAGAGGAAATAAGTCAAGCTCTCATAAGCGGTGAGCATGGTGAGCATGGTGAG
>DBNM01000071.1:6966-9210 GCA_002299135.1 Candidatus Neomicrothrix sp. UBA672
GGTGAGCATGGTGAGCATGGTGAGCCATCTTTGGCTGTGGTAAATACAACAACTTGGTTTATAACAGGAGGCGTTGAATTCTCTGTTGGAACGCTTGTAGACGGACCAGCAGTGATGATGCTATTTGTTGTCACTTTAGTTTCTTTGTTAGTTCATATTTATTCAACCGATTACGTAGCCGGTGATAGAAGGTTCACGCACTTTTTCGCTTTCCTTTCTCTATTCAGCGCTTCGATGCTCATGCTTGTGATTTCTGAAAACACTTTGCAGTTACTAGTTTCTTGGGAGTTAGTAGGACTGTGTTCTTTTGCATTGATAGGTCACTGGTGGGAGGAAAAAGATAATTCGAACGCTGCATTAAAAGCATTTTTAACCAACCGTGTTGGAGACATGGGTTTATTAATTGGGGTGACAATTCTCTTTTTCGCTTCGGGAAAAATGATTCCTGATTCTTTCGGTTCTTTTTCTATAGCGACTACTAATGCTTTAGCTTCATCAGGCCTACTTTCGCACACCACGTTGTTGATAGCCGCTTGCTGCCTGATGGCAGCGGTTATGTCAAAATCCGGACAATTTTTCTTGCATACCTGGTTACCCGATGCAATGGCAGGACCGACACCAGTGTCAGCTCTTATCCATGCTGCGACCATGGTCGTAGCTGGAGTCTTTATGATCGCTCGCCTCTACGGAGTCTTCTTTGAAGGATTTTCTATAAGTGGAAGTTCGATTAACCTCATGGCTCTTGTGGGAGGGTTCACAACACTAGTAGGAGCATGTTTAGCTTTCGTTCAGCGTGACATCAAAAAGGTTCTTGCCTATTCAACAATTTCACAACTTGGTTATATGGTAATGGCACTAGGTGTAGGGGCTTGGACTGCAGCAATGTTCCACCTTTTCACCCATGCTTTCTTTAAAGCTTGCCTATTTTTGGGTTCTGGATCTGTTGCGCACTCGGTTCATAGTTTTGACATGAAGTCAGATATGGGTGGATTAAGAAAAGTAATGCCTCAAACATTCCGAACTTTCATAATTGGTTCCATTGCCTTAGCAGGCCTCCCACCTTTTGCAGGATTTTGGTCCAAAGATGAAATACTCGCCGGAACAGGTGGATGGGGAATTATGGGAGGAACTAATGGCAACGGTTCCTATACATTCATGTTGGTAATGGGAATGATTACTGCTGCTCTAACGGCTGCGTACATGACCCGATGTGTCTATTTAACCTTCTTTGGTGAATATAGGGGCCATGGTCACCCCCATGAATCTGGCCCAAGAATTACTATTCCTCTTTGGATTTTGGCAGTATTAGCAATTTTTGCTGGGTTTCTAAATTTCCCTAAAGGCTTTCAACTTGTACCAGAATCACTTCAAGAAAGATTTGGTCATTATGTTGAGCCTGTGGCGGGTTATTTCCCCAAAATTTCTCATGCTACACCAAGCTGGTCACTAGCAATAATTTCGACAATTGTTGTAGCTGTCGGCATTGCACTCGCTTGGAATTACTATTTCGTAAAAGTAGAAAATGCTTCGAAAGAAAGTGGTCAAAGTTTAACCGAACTACCTGACGGGCTTACTACGCGTTTGGTTATAGCCAGAATGGGACACACACTTCTTGTTAACAAGTACTACTTAGATCATCTTTATACTGGAATTATTACGCGTGCCGTTAAAGAACCGATAGCTGAATTGGCTTATCGATCGAACCAAGAAATCTTAGATCGTACTGTTGATACTTTTGGCCGAGTTGCGGTGAAAGTTGGTCAACTTAATTACAACAAGATAGATCAGACTATCGTTGATGGTTTTGTTAACGCTTCTGGTCGCATTTCATCGGATAGCGGTGAAGAACTTCGCAAAATTCAATCCGGAAAAGTTCAGAGCTATGCAGCGATTTTGTTTGCTGCTGCGACGATTTTAGCCGGTTTACTCATAGTCATTGTGTAGGAGATATTAAACATGGAGAACTTGCTAGATAGTTGGGGCCTTACCGTGGCCACTTTCTCACCATTAGTAGGTGCGTTAGTTATGTTTCTAATTCCAAAAGAAAAAGAATACGAGCACAAAATGATTGCTCTTATAACTTCTCTTTGGGTTGCATTTGTGGGGTTGATGCTCCTTATATGGTTTGATCTTGACGCTACTGACAGGCTTCAGTATGTGGTGGACAAAAGCTGGATCCAGGCAATTCATAGTCGCTATGTCGTAGGACTTGACGGAATTTCTTTACCTTTGTTGTTACTTACA
>DBNM01000154.1:0-154 GCA_002299135.1 Candidatus Neomicrothrix sp. UBA672
GGCCTTGTGGGGCTGGAAAACCTTCAACGGGCCAACCTAAAGGTCTTCCCTCCATAAAGAAGGTGTACTCCTGTTCAATCCCAAATAGAGGTTCTTGTTTTTTATACTTTTCAAAAACTTCTACACAAGCTGCACGTGTATTAGTTGGGTGCGG
>DBNM01000154.1:510-8662 GCA_002299135.1 Candidatus Neomicrothrix sp. UBA672
AGAACCTCACACAAAACAAGAACATCATCACCACCTCTAATGGGGTCAGGACAGGAAAAAACTGGGTTAAGTACACAATCAGAATTGTCACCAGGTGCCTGATTGGTGCTTGAGCCATCAAAACCCCAAATTGGAAGGTCGCTAGAGTCATCAACTATCTTTGTCTTAGAACGTATATACGGCATAGGAACAGTGCCGTCGATCCAAATGTATTCAGCCCTTATTGACATGATTTTCTCCAATTTTTCATATAAAAATTCTTACTAGATAAGTGATAAAAACATTTTTACACCACAGGAATGAGTTTCAAAGTCATTAGTTATTTGTTAACAAATTATTAACGTAAGAAAATAGGTTGTCCTTAGACGAATTTTCGATAATCCTTGGTGATGAACAAAATTCAAGAAAATCGTAATCACGCACAGTTTGACTACGTTTTTCGAACCGTGGAAGAACGTGGCGTCAGACTAATACGCCTCTGGTTCACTGACGTTTTAGGTCGTCACAAATCGGTTGCTATCTCACCCGCTGAACTTGAAACAGTTTTTGAAGAGGGTCTCCAATTTGACGGTTCAGCAATTGATGGTTTTAGCAGAATCCAAGAAAGCGACGTACTAGCTAGACCTGATCCTTCAACTTTTGAATTGCTTCCATGGGTAGCCGACGATGAAGCTTCGGGAACTATGTTTTGCAACATCACAAATCTTGACGGGACACCCTTCGCTGGCGATCCGAGACAAGTTTTGCGAAGAAACATCGACCAAGCTAGAGAAAACGGTTACGAAATGTTTTGCGCTCCTGAAATCGAATTTTTCTATTTCGCTAACCAAGAAAATGACTTACAGCCGATACCACTAGATCAAGCCTCATATTTTGATTTGACAACAATGGACGTAGCATCTGATCTTCGAAGACACACACTTCATATGCTTGAGGCTCTTTCCATTCCTGTTGAATACTCTTTTCATGAAGACAGTCCCAGCCAACACGAAATAGATTTACAATACACAGATGCCTTGACCATGGCTGATTCAGTTATGACTCTCCGTTTAGCTGTTAAAAAAATAGCGATCGATCGGGGCGTATACGCAACGTTTATGCCCAAACCTCTTAACGGAGTCCAAGGTTCAGGTATGCACACACACCTTTCCTTGTTTAGTGAAGGAAAAAATGTCTTTCATGACTCTTCAGGAAGTCTCTCCTTAACCGGACAATCATTCGTCGCTGGACTTCTGCATCATGCTCGAGAAATAACAGCTGTAACAAACCAACTAGTTAACTCATACAAAAGAATTAATGAGGGTTACGAAGCCCCACGTTATGTTTCTTGGGCACGGAATAATAGATCTTCATTAGTTCGAATACCTGTTCACAAACAAGACAAACCTGATTCAGCAAGAATTGAATACAGGGCAGTAGATCCAGCTTGCAATCCTTATCTCGCATTTTCTGTAATGCTTGCAGCTGGTTTGAAAGGAATTAAAGAAAATTACGAACTGCCACCTGAAGCAACGACAAATCTCTATGAAATGAGCCGAGCGGAACAAAAAGAATTAGGCGTCGCTAGTTTGCCAGCAAACCTTTCTGAAGCTTTAGATGAAATGGAAGAATCAGATTTAGTAAGAGAAGCTCTTGGAGACCATATTTTTGAATGGTTTCTAAGAAATAAAAGAGCAGAATGGAATGAGTACCAACGTCAGGTGACACCTTTTGAAATTGAACAATATCTTCCGAACTGGTAATGAGAAGTTTGAATGATTGAAACACTCCTAGTCTTTCCAGCGCCACCACCACCCGAATTGTCTCAATGCCTTGATGAAAAGGGGTGGGTTTGGAAAGCAATTAACAATTCTGATTCTGCTCTTTCAGACCAACCTGATACCGGTTGGGGTGGTGGAGTCATCGTTGCTGACTCGGATCCAGAAGGAGCACTTTCACTTTGCAAACAACTACGTCAAACAGAAAATCCTTTAGTCCCTATTCTTCTGCTAGTCAGTAAAGGTCAACTAAATAATTTCGAAATAAATGAGAATCTTTTCGATGATTTCTGCATAACGCCTTTTTACCCTGAAGAATTAGAAATAAGACTTAAAAATCTTTTCTTAAAATTTGGTCGAGGCACACAACCTGGGCTTATTAAATACGGGTCGCTTGTTTTAAATATCGAAACATACCAAGCGACTATCGATGATTCGCCTTTAGATCTGACTTATATGGAATATGAGTTGCTGCGTTTTCTAGCAACGCGACCTGGAAAAGTATTCACAAGAGAAACACTTCTTAGTGAAGTGTGGGGTTATGACTATTACGGCGGAGGTAGAACCGTCGACGTTCACATAAGGAGACTCAGAGCCAAGCTTGGTGAGGAACACGCTAATCTGATTTCAACAGTGAGATCTGTAGGTTACAGATTTGGTCAATCTCGTTGGGGTTCTTAGATTAATCAGAAGTTTTTTCTTGCGACCAAGGATTAGATTCGCTTAATCCCAACAATTCAGATTCTTTATGACTTTCATCGACATCTTTTTTAACTAATCCACCGATTAAAGCCGCTGCTAAAGCCCCGCTCAACAAAATCGCAACAGGCATGACTACAACAAGCAAGATGATCATAATCACTGCTCCACCCATAAATGCATTCTGCCACCATAAAAGCACTTACGCGTCTAAGTACCAGAAAGATTTAAAAGAAAACAGTTTTAGCCTTTGTGAACAATTGCCTCAATCTCTATACAAGCGCCTAAAGGCAGCGCAGCTACGGCTACAGCAGAACGTGCGGGTCTGTGTTCATCAAATACTGAACAATAAATTTCGTTCATTTGAGCATAATCATCCATATCTGTCAAAAAAACAGTTGTCTTAACTACTTGATTAAGAGAAGTTCCTTCAAGTTCAACAAGTTTTTTAAGGTTTTCTAATGCTTTAGGTGCTTCGCCATTAAGACCGCCCTCAACTAGAACTCCGTCGACATGTCCTATTTGACCACTGATCATTAAAAAATCCCCTGCATGAATTGCTGGGGTATATGGACCTACGGGCTTACTCATATTTTCTCCTTAACTTCAAATTTATAATGACACTTTTACTATCCAGTAGGCCATTCAGGCAAGGTTCCTTTGTGTATCCATGTTGCTGCGGCAACTGCCGCGAATACTGCATCAGAACCGTTAATGGACTTACCTTTATCAGGTTCAATCTCAACATGGACTTCAGGCATTTCACCAGCTCTAACTATTCCAAAGGACCTAATTGTTAAGTCCTGTACTTCTCCATTTTCATCAACTGTTAGAGATTCTGAAGTAACCCAACTCCAAGCCATGTGAGCTGCACCTATGCAATATGATCTCAGGACCATTTCATTTAATGGTTTACCACAACGTACCGAAATATTGATTCGTCTGTCATCTACTTCAGCTGAAGCGGATGAGCCATCAGGTGAGATAATAGTTCCAACTTCACCAAGAGCCCCACATAATAAAATTTGCGCTTCTGCCCATCCTGCTGCCCTTATCTTTGAAGAAGTTATGGGTCCTCGTAAGTCAATTTCTTCCACTTCTATTTCTGGGGCAACTGAATGAATAGCGTCAACGATCCCTGAAGTTCGAGCGACTCTTATAACTCCTTGTCCATTTTTGTTGACTCCACCAGCAATTGGGGGCCGTTTCGGACCTAGGCGAACAGAATCTTCTCTCGATAAAATTGCTAATACAGGTCTTTTATATTTATTGGCTAGAGATCTTGCAACTTCTGGTACCGGTGACTCAAGTTTTGATCCAAAAGCACCTCCATTAGCTAACGGTGTTGAAGGTTCGCCACCTGGTTCACACCAAGCAGAATCGGTTTCTAAATAGCCAGGTTCTACCCAGTTAGTTTTAAGAACTGCATCCCAATCTCCTGGTGGCAGTTCTATAGGAGGAACTGCATTAACAGTTGTTCGTCTGCCTTGAATTTTTTGAGCGCGATTTCGCGCCTCAGTCAGATTCTCACCCAAAGACCAACCACCAGAAGAATCTGGGACCGCTATAAGACAATTTGATGGTGCGGTGTCGGAGGAAAAACCACCCATACCTAAAACTATGTCTAAACCAATTTTTTGAGTAGATCTTCCTTCAATACTTGCCCTCAGAGAGGCTTCTTTTGTTTCAATGATCCCTTCTGATTTTCCAACTTTTTCCCAAGCTTCAACGATTGTTTGCCAACCTGTACATCTGCAAAGGTGGGCATGTAGAGAACGTTTAACTTTCTCTATCTCTACTTGTTTTCCGCTTTTTTGGAGAGCAGCAAAACGCATAATTATTCCAGGGGTGCAAAACCCGCACTGACTGGCTCCAACTTGAGAAAAAGCTTCTGCCCATTCATTTTTTATTTCACCATCTAAACCTTGCATTGTCGTGATCTCTCGACCAGCCACTCTTCTAACTGGAGTCACGCAAGAAACCCTTGCCTGACCATCTACTAAAACCGTGCAACAACCACACTGACCCTGAGGACTGCAACCATCTTTTACCGAGGTGATACCAACTTCACTACGAAGAAAATCTAACAAAGTAAGGTCTTCATCATTGATGCTAAAGACCTTTCCATCTACTTTGATTGATAATTCTTTTTGATCTTTCATAAAAGGACTGTTCTCCGCAAGTTGTTAAAACAAGTAACTAGTAATCTCTAATTGTGGCTATAAACAAGTTTCTTCTATCTCGCCGTCATGCGCTAATTAGTATCGCCGGTTTTACAGGTGGATTGATCCTTACAAGCTGTGGAAATAAAGAAGATTATGAAACACTATCGCTTGGAGCGCGTTTCGCAGATGGATATCAAGCCCCAACTGTTTTTACAAGTGGCTCGCCTCAACGTGCGCCTTACGTCCTCATAAGTGAACAAGGGTGGCCTCTGTCTGAAGAAGTTCCAGATGCAATTGAGTTGATTGTGACTGAGATCAACTCTGAGGAAACAATTTTTGAGGGAAAAGTCCATCGGCATGGTGAGCCTGGAGTAATTCCATATTTTCCTCTAATTTTTGATCCGCCTAGGTCTGGCGAATATAAGGTTGAAGGTAGAGGCATGGATGGCCACCATCAACTAATTGTTACTGACCCGTCAGATATTCAATTAATTCAAATTGGGCAAAAAATGCCCTCGATCCAAACCCCAACGATGCAAAATAATTTAGAAATAAATCCTATTTGCACTAAATCATCAGGGCCTTGTTCACTCCATAAGAAAAGTCTTGACGAATCTCTGTCCAGTTCCACTCCTACAGCTTTGCTTGTTTCTACTCCACGTTTTTGTCAAACGGACGTTTGCGGGCCTGCTTTAGACATACTTATAAAACAATCAGAACTACTTGATGGAAAGTTGTCAATTATTCACGCTGAAGTGTTTAAGGAACCCGAAAAACAGAACTTTTCAGTCGCACCAGTCGTCGGAGCTTTTGGCCTTACTTTCGAACCAAGCTTGATAGTTGCAAATAGTGAAGGTGTAATTACGAGCATTCTCCACTTTGCAATGGACACCAAAGAGGTTTCAGAAGCACTATCAACTGTACTTTAAAGAAAGATCAGGAAAAAGATTTACCGCATCCGCAGGTTTTTTGAGCATTCGGATTATCAATTGCAAAACCTGCTCCATTAAGTCCATCTTTAAAATCAAGAGTTGCTCCTACCAGTAGTTCTGCACTAGACGGATCAACTACAACACGAACTTCATCAAAAAGCTTTTCAACATCATCTTCAGCTTTATCGGTATCAAAATACATCTCATAACTAAAGCCTGAACATCCGCCTGGTCTTACAGCGACACGCAAAGCCATTTCTTCAGTTTCCTGAGACAATAATTCTGTGACTTTTTTTGTAGCTTCTTCTGTAAGTGTTACCATTTTTCGTCCTTAAAATTTTCAATGCTAATAACAATACTATTTTATCCTATAAAACTAGTCAAAACTGTCCTGCGACCAAGATTCGAATTTTCTTAACGCTCCCAAGGAGGCGTCCACTCGCCCTCGAGACGAAAACTTAAACCACTTTGATCTTCAAGCATTCGCGTAACATTCATTTCACCAACATCTCTACCGTATTGCTCTGCTGCTTTTTCAAAAATAGAGTTTGCTGTTTCAGTCATAAGAAGTTCAGTTTTAACCTGAGACGAAAGGGATTGAATTAAATCCAAATCTTTTAAACATAGATCAAGAGAAAAAGAGGGGTCATAATGACCAGCGAAAATTGAAGGAGCGTCATGCCGAGCCACGAAAGAATCCCCGACAGAATCTTTAATTGCTTCCCAAAGGACACTTAGATCTACTCCGTTAGCCATACCTAGAGCAAAGCCTTCCCCGATTGAAGCGGCCGCTATAAACCAAAGTTGATTAGTAACAAGTTTCACCACATTGCCCGTACCAAGCGGTCCGCAAATAATTACTCGTCCAAGATTCTGCAGAATAGGTAAAACTTCTTTAATTATCTCTTTCTGCCCTCCCGCGAAAAGAGTTAATTGACCGTTTCTTGCTCCATCTACCGCTCCAGTTACTGGAGAATCCACAACATTGACACCTTTTGGAGCATCATCGGAAAGGCTTTCAATAAGTTCTTTCCTATTTGTTGTTAGATCAACCCAAACGGATTCAGATTTCAAAGATGCTAAAACCCCTTCTTCTAGCATCAAAGTTTCAACATGGTGAGGATGAGGTAAAGAGGTTAAAAGAATCTGCGAAGTGGATCCGCACTCAATGGGATCCTTGGCCGCAGTTGCTCCCTGATTTACTAAATCATTTACAGGGTCTGGATTCTTGTCATAAACAATTACTTCATATCCGGCTTCTAACAGACGTTTACACATCGGTTTACCCATTGTCCCCAAACCTATAAAACCGAGTTGATATTTTTCTTGGTTGTTATTCATCTTTTAAACTTTTACTACTTTCTCCGTCGTGCCAGTTTCCAAATAATGCGTCAAGCGGGACTAGATTATTTCCATAGTTAACTTCGAAAAGCCCATGATGAAGTTGATGAAAAAAATCTCCAGCTTCAATTTTTAGCTTCTTTCCGATTGTTATTTTTTGAAAACCAGAATGGGAAACAGTTGGTTCGATGCCCTTGTAAAGTCCTGTTAGCAAAATCAATAAAGGGTGAACTGGTAGCACCCACCACACCAAAAAAAATGAAAAATATAAAATATGTTCGACCGGATGCATTGAAATACCACTCCAAGGACCGGGGGTTACATTTCTGTGATGAAGTCGGTGTACATATTTGTATAAAGGTCTCCAATGAAGCAGTGAATGGACCAGCCAAAAATGAACACCTGATAACAGAAAAAATGCCACAAGCATAAAAGACAAATAGACCGTGTCTGAACCCCAATCAACTTTTGATATGCGACCCGAAGCCCACATCCAAAGAGTAAGAGTTTCAAACAATGACCAAACCGTAACTCCACTAAACAAACTCCAAAAAATGTTGTCTATTACTTGATCTCCACGAAAAAATTTTCTGCTGTTTTTTTGAAGCCAGCGTTCATCGAACTTATATTCATTTTTTTGAAAGCGTCGGATGTAAAGCACCCAGTGGATGGTTCCAGCAATACTTGAAAGTAAGACAGCATTTCTCAACCAAACCATTGCCATCCAACTTAAATTCAAACTTCTCAGCGTTTCAGTGGTGGGAGACAAAAATTTCCATGAAAAAACCGACAGGAATATGAAAAAAAATCCCCAGGGAAAATGAAGATCAAACATCAACCATCTAACTGCTGCCACAGGCCGCGGTGGCCACGAATAAAGGGGGGGAATTTCTATACGCTCCTTAGGTTTATACCCGCTCAAATGTTGATCACTTGAAGAAACCATAGAATTCTCAACTCCCCTAAAAGGAAACCTACTAGTGCTTAACTAAAGGTTAAATTGGTTTAAGCTTTTAATAAAGTTTCTCAAACAAAATAAAGGAAGCATTATGTCATCTGAAAATGTAAAAAATTTAAGTTATAAATGTTCAAAATGTGGAGGTCTCGAAGCTGAAACAGGAGAAATACGAACTACAGGTGCTGGTTTTTCTCGGTATATGAATCTGCAAAATCAAAAATTTGGTTACGTAGCATGTACAAATTGCGGATTTTGTGATTTCTACCGCAACAATGCAAAGGACAAAGGCTGGAAAACTGT
>DBNM01000154.1:9055-15190 GCA_002299135.1 Candidatus Neomicrothrix sp. UBA672
CCCGAGAAGAAAATCCATCTAAAAGATGGCACGACCTTGATGCATTAAGGGGCTTTGCAATGCTCCTTGGGATTGTTCTTCATACCGCCATGTCTTTTCTCGGTGGTGTTTGGTCAGTTAATGACATTCGTGCTGGAAGTGAGTTCTTCTGGTGGGTTGTACTCGGAATCCATGGCTTTCGTATGCAACTTTTTTTTCTTCTTAGTGGGTTTTTTACATCAATGATCTGGAAAAAGCGCGGTTTGAATGTGCTGGTGCAGCATAGAATCAAAAGGATTTTTCTTCCATTATTGATTTGCTTCGTAACAGTAATCCCTCTGATGAACTGGGTCAGTGAAGAAGCAGCAGAATCAGAATATGAAAAAACGCAAAATGTTGATGACATTTGGACACCCATTTTTTCAGGGAGTGTAACGGGAGTTGAAAATGCAATTTCAATAGGCACGGATATTAATATCCGCGGTGATGACGCCTACACACCTTTACACTTAGCGGCACTGCTCGGTAACCATGAAATCATTGAAATACTTCTTGAAGCAGGTGCAGAACCGGATCCGCTAAATAGTAAAGATGAAACGCCTCTGGTTCTAGCTGTTTTTGCTGGTAGTACTAAAAGCGCTGAGATACTTATCGATTTTGGTGCTAAAGATATACGCGAATCAGGGCAGGATTGGAATGATCTTTTTTGGTTTAACTGGGCTGGGAATGAACAAGAAGATTCTAAAAATAACAAAGATATAAAGTCCTGGTTGAACCAGTTTCATCATTTGTGGTTTTTGTGGTTTTTGTGTTGGATGGTCGCAGGTTTCTGCATCGCGTCAATTGTTTTCCAGACAATTAGACCACTGATTAAAAATATGCCTGACTTTAAACGTCACTTTATTTGGCTCTTGTTGCCTGCTTCTCTTTTGATGCAGTTGAAAATGGGCGACGGTGGGGATTACGCATCATTTGGTCCTGATACGTTCACAGAATTTTTTCCACCAGCACACCTTCTTATCTACTACGGTCTTTTCTTTGCTTTCGGTTCAATAACTTTTGGAATAAGAACAAAAAAATCTGAACCATTAATGGATCACTTAGGTAAGCGATGGTATGTGCTGCTTCCAATAACGGTTATAGGTATCCTGCCTTTAGGTTTAGGAGCAACTTTTGAAGGTGATTCCTGGTTTGTCGCTTCGCTTTTACAAATTGTTTATGCCTGGGGAATGTCCATCGGACTTATAGGGCTTTTTAGAAAACTTTTTGTTAATGAAAGAAGTGGTGTGCGTTATTTATCTGATGCGTCTTATTGGATGTACATCGCGCATTTACCACTCGTCATAGCAGCCCAATGGCTGTTTAGAGACTGGGAAATTTTTTCATTTCTTAAGTTTTTACTGATCTGTATTTTGGTGAATCCTGTTTTATTAGCTTCTTACCAATTATTTATCAGGTACACACCAATTGGAACCTTGCTAAATGGTAAACGGAAAAGAAAACCAGAAAACCCAAGCCCAATTATAAGTTAGTCAAGGGGGAACAATGAATAATAAAAAGGCATCAAACCAAAACATCAAAAATCAGATAACTGGAAGTTGCGCATGCGGAAAGATTCGTTTTCGTATAACAGGAGAATTAAGAGGCGTGCTTAATTGCCATTGTGATCCATGCCGTCACTGGACAGGCCACTTTATGGCAGGCACATCTACTAAAATTGAAAATTTCTTTTTCGAATCTGACTCGACTCTTACTTGGTGGAACAGAACTGAAGAAGTTAAATATGGCTTCTGCTCTAATTGTGGATCAAGCCTTTTTTGGGAAGACAGAGGAAGAGACAAAATAAGAGCTATAACCGCTGGAGCTCTAGACCCTCCAACCGGTCTTAAAACTGTACTAAATATTTTTAGTAACTCAGTTTCTGACTATCACCAGCTTGATGAGCGCATTGAAGCTATACCAGATGATCTACCTGCAGATTAGAAAGCTAATCGATCTACCTAACTTGCAAGACTAACTTATTGCCCCTAGTTGATAACCAGATTCAGAGGGACTTTCATCAAGCCAATTTGTTCGCCAAACTTCAGCTGATACCTCACCGACTAAAATTTCTCTATGCTCAAAACTATTTCCATAATCGACTAAAGGTTTAACCAAAGTCGAATGACGAGGAACAGAAAAATATGGAGCACTATAACGAGCTCCCTTACTGCGATTTGAAACACGGTGTGGCGTAGAAATAAACCGGCCCCCAGACCAGACTTCCATAAAGTCACCTATGTTGACCAAAAGCGCTTCTGGAGGGCATACGATTTCAATCCACTCACCTTTTCTTGTTCTGATTTCAAGCCCTCCCAAAGGGTCTGGATGAAGAATGGTTATTGCACTTATATCTTTATGTGGGTGAATTCCTGCATTTTGAGCTTTCGGACTTGCAACTGGATAATGAAGCAAAGTCATATTAGTTAATGGTTCGTTAAAAAAATCTAAAATAGTACTTGGTTCTACTCCTAGTGCAACAGCCAAGTGTGAAAGAAGCGTAAACGTTAAACGGTCACATTCTTTCCAGTAAGAAAGAAGCATTTCTTTCATGTCATCTACCTGGCTAACCCATTTGTTTGAACCATAAAGTAGGCATTCATCTTTAACAGGATGTTCCTTAGGGCATTCCCAGTGCAGTTTGAAACCTTCGTAGAAATCGGGCTTTATTGCACTGAAATTTTTCTGTTCATTAGGAGAAAAAAATCCAAGCGGAATATAACCCCGGTAGTTGTCTCGTGAAATCGATAACTCTTCTTTAACAGAATCTGGAACATTGAAAACACGAACTAATAGTTCTCGTATTCCAAATAATCGTTTTTTCTCCACTCCATGCCCGACCAGTACGGCGAAACCTATTTCTTCAAAAGCTTCTATCAGTTGATCAGAAACTGTTCGTTTCCTGTCATCTTCACTAGTTAATGAAGCAATATCTATAATTGGGAGTTCGACTTTTTTCATTTTTTGTTTTTTTTGCTTTTTTCTATTACAACTTGGTACAGGAAAAACCATTCTTAAGCAAACAAAGTTTCAGAGTGGAAAATTTTTAGGTTCTTTTTTTGCTTCGATGGTGCGAAAATGTATGGAGAATATTCATTGTGTCAATCCTTGAAAGGAACCACATGGCCACTTTTAATGATGTTTGGAAAATAGGAATGGGGCTTCCAGAAGTGGAAGAAACAACTTTCTATGGAACAGCTGGACTGAAAGTTAAAGGTAAGGCCTTTTGTAGGATCTGGAGTGAACGCGAATATGAACGTGATGAAATTACTGATACTGAAGTTTTGGTAATTTTCTGTGACCTAGATGAAAAAGAATCACTGATCGAACAATACGATGGAGTGCTCTTTACCACTACACACTACGAAGGTTATGACAATCTTCTAGTCCGACTGACAGATGCAACAACAGAGCAACTGACTGATTTTCTCGACATCAGTTATCTGGTAAAAGCACCGCCTTCATTGGCAAAACAAATTACTGAATAAAACATTAAACGTGGATGTGGATTCGACTATTCACATCTCTGAGTAAAAAGGAAAAAAATGAATAACCGAAGTGAAATTTACATTGATGGAAATTGGATTGCTTCAAGCGGAACAGAAAGTATCGATGTAATAAACCCTTCAACCGAAGAAATTATTGGATCAACTCCAGCAGGTACGAAAGAAGATGTTGATTTAGCCGTTAAAGCAGCAAAAGAAGCCTTTCAGGGATGGTCAGAAATGACCCTCGAAGAGAGGCTCTCTTACATAGAAGGACTCGCTGCAAAACTAGGTGAGAGAAGCGCTGAAATTGGTGAACTGATATCCCAAGAAGTAGGTATGCCGGGAAAAATGTCAATGATGATACAAGCAGGTCTACCAGCAACTACGACTGCAAGTGTTTCGGGTACAGCAAGAGAATTCCCATTCGAAGAAACCATAGGAAGATCACTAGTGACACGTGAGCCTGTTGGAGTGGTCGGCTGTATTACTCCTTGGAACTACCCTCTACATCAAATAATGGCAAAAGTTGCTCCAGCCATGGCCATGGGTTGCACAGTAATTCTTAAACCAAGTGAAGTAGCTCCGTTAAACGCATTTCTTTTAGCTGAAATAATTGACGAGTTGAACTTCCCAAACGGTGTATTTAATCTTGTTTCAGGAGTTGGACCTGTAGTAGGAGAAGCTATTGCAGCCCATCCAGATGTTGATATGGTCTCCTTTACAGGTTCTACACGTGCCGGTACACGAGTAGCCGAAATAGCTGCAGCAAACGTAACTCGTGTACATCAAGAACTTGGAGGTAAATCCGCGAATATTATTCTTGACGACGCAGACCTTTCAGCAGCTATTCCTTCTGCAGTCGGAGCTTGCTTTCTAAACTCGGGACAAACTTGTAGCGCTCTTACACGTCTACTAGTTCCTTTTAGCAAAATGGAAGAAGCAGCAGAACTAGCTGCCCAGGCAGCAGCTGGATTCACAGTAGGGCCTGCTAATGAAGAAACAAGCAAACTGGGACCTCTAGTTTCTAAAGCTCAATGGGATCGAGTTCAAAATTACATTCAAACAGGCATAGATGAAGGTGCAACACTGGTCGCTGGAGGTTTAGGTAAACCTGATGGGCTCGATTCTGGCTATTTTGTTCAGCCGACGGTATTTGCGAATGTTGAAAACTCAATGACAATAGCTCAAGAAGAAATCTTTGGTCCTGTCCTTTCAATCATCGGCTACGAAGATGACGACGATGCGATTCAAATAGCAAATGACTCTGATTATGGTTTATCAGGAGGTGTTTGGAGTTCAGATAATGAAAGAGCTTTGACAGTAGCTAAGAAGCTTCGAACCGGAGAAGTTGATTTGAATGGTTCATTTTTAAATACTGATGCGCCTTTCGGTGGATATAAAAAATCCGGTAACGGTAGAGAATTGGGACGTTTCGGAATGTATGAATTTGTAGAAGCTAAGCAAATAAATCTGCCTCTTTAAAATAAATATTTTTATAGTTGATTTTGAATTAATACACCTGCACCGGCAACGGTTAAAACAGCAACCCAAGAGACGAATCCAAGCACTAATGGTTGACGGCCGAGATTTTTTAATGCCTTAAGACGAATCCCTGCTCCTAAACCAAACATTGCCATTGTTATAAGAAAATTTCTTATGTCGCCGATTGTTTCAATAAAACTTTCAGAAAAAACAGAAGCAGATCTCATTGCTGCTGCTGCAATAAAGCCAAGAATAAAAATAGGAATCGGTAACTTCCATTTTTGTGAATTTTCTGACTGTTTTTGTTGTTTAAAAGACACAAACATAAGTAAGGGTGCCAGCATTAGTATCCGACACATTTTTACTAGCACAGCAGAATCCAAAGTATTTTCATTCACAGCAGAAGCAGTAGCAACTACTTGACCTGTGTCGTGAACTGATAACCCGATCCACCAACCAAATAAATTTTCATCAAAATCAAAAATCGCTTGAATTATTGGAAAAGCTAGAACAGCAATAGAGCCAAATAAGGTCACTAAACCAACTGCATAACCAGTTTCTTCCTCATCAGCTCCACTTAAGGGTTTCATGGCAGCGATTGCTGATACTCCACAGATCGAAAATCCTGAAGCAACAAGAAGTGCCAATGGTTTATTTACAGAAAAAATAGTACTAATTTTTTGAACACCAAAAAAAACAATTAGTACAACTGCAATTACTATTAGAACTCCAATCGGACTTCCAATATCAGTAATTTCTGAAAACGCAAGTCGAAAACCTAATAGACAAATACCTATCTTCAATATGGGTCCAGATGCTAGTCCCAAAGACGGTTTCGCCCAAAAACCCAAAACACCAGAATTTGCTAATAAAACTCCTATAAGAAGTGAAATCACCGGAGAAGATAACCGGTCATTGGAATAACTGATTATCTCAGCAGTTATTCCTACAGCAAATATTAAGAAAAGTCCGTAAAGATTTTCTCGCACCCATTTAATTAAGGAGTGCAAAGATAACTGGTACATCTTGTCTGTAATTTTAAATGCAGATACATCAACTGCCCTTTTAATATGTAGGCCGCCCGGGGCTCGAACCCGGCACCTTGGGATTAAAAGTCCCCTGCTCTACCCGATGAGCTAGCGACCCA
>DBNM01000099.1:0-1989 GCA_002299135.1 Candidatus Neomicrothrix sp. UBA672
CAAAGAAAAAAGCAAATGTGACTATAACTTCAATTAAAAAATTTCTGCTAGTTCTCGGAACGGCAGCAGCTCTTCTGATGCTTGAACCAGATTTAGGAACGACCGCTATTATCGCCGCAATTTCTTTAGCTATTCTATTTTTTTCTGGCTTTCCTCTTCGAAATCTTCTTTTAATGGGGGTTTCAGGAATTGCTTTACTATTCGCAGCAAGTTACTCATCGGGGTATCGACGTAAGAGACTCTTAGGAGTTTTAGATCCTTGGCAGGATCCGACTGGTGTAGGTTGGCAAGCTCTTCAATCAGCGGTAGCGATTTCTCAGGGTGGAGTGAGTGGATTAGGACTTGGGGAAAGTCGGGCTAAATGGGGATTCCTACCATTTTCACATACTGATTTCATCTTCGCAATTGTTGCTGAGGAGTTGGGTTTTATTGGAGCCTGTTTAGTAATACTCGCATTTTTATCAATAGGTTTAGCAGGTTTAACTGCTGCTTTTAAAGCTCCGGATAATTTTGGTCAACTTTTAGCGGCAGGTATAACAGCGTGGATAAGTATTCAAGCATTCGTGAATTTAGGAGCGGTGCTAGGGATGTTGCCAATTACAGGTGTTCCACTTCCTTTTGTTTCTTCCGGTGGGAGTTCTTTAGTAGTTACTATGGCTGCTTTTGGAATTTTACTGAATGTAGCTAGGCAGACCCGATGAATAAGGACCAATGTAAATGATTTCAGGTACTTGTCGTGTTTTAATTGCCGGAGGAGGCACTGCGGGCCACGTGATTCCAGCTGTAGCCATAGGGAAAGCTCTTTACGATAAAGGAGTTTTGAAAAAGGAAAATGAAATCCATTTTGTCGGAAGTAAAAGGGGAGCGGGTAGGGAAATTGTTAATGAGGCTGGCTTTGAGATGAGCGTCCTTCCCGGACGAGGAATCCAAAGAAAGATTACTTTTCGGAACGTATTGTCGATTGTTTCCTTATTCTTAGCGTTTTTTAGAGCTTCAATCATGATTTTTAGGGCGAAACCAGAAATTATTGTCGTAATGGGAGGTTATGCAAGTCTTGCATGCGGCTTAGCTGGAAAACTTTTAAAAGTACCGTTATTGGTTGCCGAACAGAATGCAGTACCAGGAGCTACTAATAAAATTATCGCACGCTTTGCTGAAGTGTCAGCTGTTTCTTTCGAAGGTGTTGATCTTCCGAATTCGGTGTTAACCGGCAATCCCTTACGGTCAGAAATTTTACATTTCATTGAGGCTGATTCTCGTAGGGATGCTAGGCGAGAATTAGGAGTCAACGGTCGAATAATGATCACGGTTTTTGGTGGCTCATTGGGCGCGCGCCATTTAAATGAGACGGTATTCGAATTGTCTCAATATTGGGAAGGTAAAGCTATTTCCATTTACCATATTGTAGGGGTACGCGATTGGCCAGAATTCTCTCAACTCGCACAAAAATCAATCGGTGACGTTGAATACAAAATGATTGAATACTTGAATGATTTAACGACACTGATTGGCGCGGCTGATCTAGTTATTAGCAGAGCAGGTGCTACAAGCGTCTCAGAGATAACTGCTCTCGGGATACCCTCGATACTTATTCCTCTTCCTAATTCTCCGGGTAACCATCAAGAGGAAAATGCGAGCTTTTTCGAAAAAAACGGTTCAGCGTTGCTCCTTCCGGATCATGAACTTAGTTGTGTTTCCTTGTCCAATAAGATCAGCTATTTATTAGAGAATGAGTCAATTTTGCAAGAAATGGTTGAAAGAACAAGGGGTGTTTCTTACTTAACTGCTGGAGAGGACATAGTGGATTTGATTTCAAGCATCATTGAGAGAGGGTCACATGAAAAATGAAGAGTTAGACCTTTCTGCAAAAAACTCTGTTCATATTATTGGCATTGGTGGAGCTGGAATGGGAGCAATTGCTGAAGTGCTTGCGACTATGGGTCATGTAGTAACTGGTTCTGACATTAAAGAGTCACATCGCTTAGATCG
>DBNM01000099.1:2384-4153 GCA_002299135.1 Candidatus Neomicrothrix sp. UBA672
TCGACTTTGTTGCGCGATCTACGGCAATTTCAGATTCAAATATCGAGTGTTTGGAGGCTATCGAGAAGGGAATCCCTCTTTTAAGTAGGGAAAAAGTTTTGAGAAGCATTTCTAAGCTCAAGGACACGATTGCAGTTTCCGGAACGCATGGTAAAACGACCACTTCCTCAATGCTTTCACTTGTGCTCCGCGAAGCCGGATTAAAACCGTCGTTTATTATTGGTGGGGATGTAAATGAAATCGGAACAGGGGCTGTATGGGATGAAGGAGAAATTCTTGTAATAGAGGCAGATGAAAGTGATGCATCCTTTTTGGGTTTGAAACGAAAGTTGTCAATAATTACGAATCTTGAAGAAGATCACCTTGAATATTTTGGCGGATTCACTGCCCTCTATGAAGCGTTTGTTGAATTTGGAACTGAAACAGATGGAATCGTTTTACTTGGAATTGATGACGATAATTCTCTACGACTATCAAATGAGATTAAGGCTACGACAGTTGGCTTTAATCCTCGTGCCGACTGGAGAATAGAGTTAATAAAGGAAACGTGGAATGGTTCAGAGTTTTGTGTGACAGGTGAAGAGACCTTGAAACTCTCGATTCCCATACCAGGAGTTCATAATGTGAAAAACGCCTCTTTAGCTGCTGTTGGAGGGTTTCTGTCCGGTGTCGAACCAAAAACTATAGCGAATGCTTTAAATGGTTTTGGGGGAGTGGCTCGCCGATTTGAACACAGAGGAAGTGAGAAAGGCATTGTCTTTGTGGATGACTATGCGCATTTACCATCGGAAGTTGAAAGCACTATAGAAGCAGCTTGCACGGGTGATTGGAAACGAATTTTTGCTGTCTTTCAACCACACCGTTACAGTCGAACAGAGTCGATAGGGGCGACTTTTTCAGATTCTTTCGTAAAAGCCGATCGTGTAGTGATAACAGATGTTTTCGCGGGAGGAGAAAACCCACGCCCAGAGGTTTCCGGTCTTATAGTTTTTGATGCTGTAAAAGAAAAATATCCTGATCTGGATCTTTATTATCTCCCAAATCGTGAAGAGCTAGTTAATTTTCTAGTTGCTGAGTTGTCCGAAGGGGACTTGTGTCTGACGATGGGCGCTGGTGATATTACTTCTTTGCCTGAAGAAATCAAATATAGTCTGGGTGAGTTCCGTGCTTGACGAAACTATCAATGGTTTTCTCGCAGAAGTTGACGGAAGTATTCCGGCTAATCAAATTTTTGTTAATGCGCCATTATCTGACTTGAGTACATACCGGGTAGGAGGCCCTGCTGCATTATTGATAAAAGTAGAAGACGATTCGAGTTTTTCTACGATATTAAGAGGACTTGCAAAATTTCCAATGCCTGTAATGGTCATGGGCAATGGTTCTAATGTCCTAATTTCTGATAGGGGTTTTGAGGGCATCGTTCTAAAGTTGGGGGAATTTTTTGAATCTATTGAAATCGAAGACAAGACAGTAAAAGTCGGAGCTGCTGCAAAATTACCAATTGTGGCTCGGGAAACCGTGAAGTTTGGTTTAAGCGGTTTTGAATGGGCAGTAGGTGTCCCAGGAAGTATCGGTGGTGCGGTGAGGATGAATGCAGGTGGTCATGGTAGTGATATGGCTGCTTCTTTGGTGGAAGTTACTACTCTAAATTTACTGAATGGTTCACTATCAAATATTCCGGCTTCGGAATTACAGCTTTCCTACCGATACTCATGTATAAAAAGCACTGACTTAGTGATTGATGCAACACTCAAGTTGGCGCTGGGTGA
>DBNM01000073.1 GCA_002299135.1 Candidatus Neomicrothrix sp. UBA672
GGAATAGATGGTTGGAGATGGTGCTACTACTTACTCGGAGTGCCTGTTGTAATTGTTGCTTTATATTCATTTTTCTTAAAAGAACCAGAAAGAGGAAAATGGGAAAAAACTGACGTTCTAGGAGAATCTTTCATTGAAGACAAACCTTTACCTATCTCAATGGAAGCAGCATTTTCACGGTTATTGCAAATAAGAACAGTTAAAACGGTTGTTGTCGCTTTTAGTGCACTTGGATTTGGACTATTTACAGCACCTGTTTTGGAAAATCTTTTTCTCGAAGACGAATTTGGACTAGATGCCTTTGAAAGAGGAATCAGTGGAACAGCAGGGGGAGTTTTCGCAGTTATAGCTCTTATATGGGTAGGTCCAAAATTTGATCAGCTTTGGAGAAAAAACCCCACTCGGACTCTGCACCTAATTGGCTTAGCAATTGCTTTGGCTGGAGTACTCAAACCAGTTCAATTTTTTATGCCAAACGTTGCATTATTTGTGATAGCGGGAATACCTAGTCTGATTCTCCTCACAGCTTCGTTTGCAATGGTAAGTCCCATTCTGCAAGCAATTGTTCCATATCGATTACGCGGTACTGGTTCAGCATTAGTAACTCTTTACATTTTCTTTATCGGTGCTACAGGTGGAGGATTAATTTCTCTTCTTTTTACAGACACTTGGGGGCCGCGTGTCACTGTCATAGTCCTTACACTTCCTTCTTCAGTAATTGGCGGTTGGATAATGTACCGGGGTGCCAAATTCCTAAGAAATGATCTTTCATTAAACGTTCAAGAGTTATTTGAAGAACAAGAAGAACAACGACGTAGATCTAATACAAACGAAACAATCCCTGCACTACAAGTAAATAATGTTGATTTCTCTTATGGAACAGTACAAATTCTTTTCGATATTTCACTAGAAGTAAACAAAGGTGAAACACTCGCACTTTTAGGAACAAACGGTGCTGGAAAATCAACCCTTCTTAGAGTTATTAGTGGTTTAGGAGTTCCCAAAAGGGGTGTAGTGCGACTTAATGGACAAACAATAACCTATGCCTCTCCAGAAAGACGAGCGAAACTAGGTATCCAACAACTCCCTGGGGGGGCAGGAGTATTTAGTGATATGACAGTTAATCAAAATCTGATTATGGGTGCTTATATTCTTAAAGACGATAACGAGGATGTTAAAAAGAGAATCGAAAACGTATTTGAACTTTTCCCAGAATTACAAAAACTGCAAAAGCAAAAAGCAGGGTCACTCTCAGGTGGTCAACAACAAATGCTTTCACTTGGACGTGTTCTACTCCATGAACCAGAAATTCTTCTTATTGATGAACTTTCTCTAGGACTAGCTCCGACAGTCGTTCAAGACCTTTTGGATATTATCGAACGCCTTCAAGAAAAAGGACAGACAATGATTGTCGTGGAGCAGTCATTAAATATTGCCCTTTCAATTGCTAATAGAGCAATTTTCTTAGAAAAAGGACAGATTCGTTTTGAAGGTTCTGCTCAAGAACTATCCGAACGTGATGATTTAGCCCGTGCTGTTTTCCTTGGTGATGAAGGCGGTTGATGTGACTAGCTCTCTAGAAATTCTTCTAACCGAGTCGCCACAAATACTTGCCGTGTGGACCACCCGTCAACTTTGGTTTGATGGATTAATTAATGGAATGGTTTTCGGTTTACTTGCTCTTGGAATAGTACTGATTTATCGATCTACCCGTGTAATAAATCTTGCAGTGGGCAATATGGGATTACCTGCTGTAGGCCTTATGGCACTTATGGTCATCAACTATGGGTTTCCTTATTGGGCAGCTTTACCACTAGCCCTACTAGTAGGAACTTTAGTTGGGTCGATCATAGAACTTGCAATAATTCGTCGACTCTTTAATGCTCCTAGAGTAATAGTTTTAGTTGCAACAATTGGAATAGCTCAGCTGATGCAAGCAATCTTGGCTGCATATCCAGATATTGAAAGTAAAAGAGGGGTTAGATTCCCAGTTCCGTTATCTGGTAAATGGAATGACGTTTTCGGTCTTCGAATTACTGGCCCCAAATTAACAATCCTGATCATTGTCCCCCTCCTAACTCTTGCTCTGTCTTGGTTTTTGAATAAAACCATTTTTGGACAGACCGTTCAAGCCTCTGCAAATAATGCTGATTTAGCAAAATTGTCCGGCATAAAACCAAAAGTTGTATCACTTTTTGTTTGGACTGTAGCAGGCACTCTTTCAAGCGTTTCTCTTCTTCTTCTGTCAGGAAGTAGGGGTTCCTTGACAGGAATAACAAATCTCGGTCCCAATACTATGACCCGAGCTTTAGCAGCTGCCGTTATAGCTGGGATGTCGTCATTCCCACGAGCTTTAATTGCGGGAATTACAATAGGTATCGCCCAAGCTCATGTTCAATTTGTTTTTCTAGATCAAGTGGGTCTAATAGATTTCATACTTTTCTTGGTGGTAGCGATTGCAGTAGCATTCCAAAGCCGATCGTCTAATGCAGAAGAAAGTTCTTTTTCTTTCAGCCCACGAAGAAAACCTATCCCAGAAAGACTCAATCAATTTTGGTGGGTTAGGAATTTATCTTCAATAACTCTTTCAGTACTGTTGCTTTTTGCTCTTATTATTCCCTTCATCGTCGATTTACCTTCTCGCCATCTTCTTTACGCAAGTGTTCTGGCATTTGCAATTTGCGCTGTTTCACTTACTGTTGTTACAGGATGGGCGGGACAATTATCCCTCAGCCAAATGGCTTTTGCAGGCATCGGAGCTCTTGCTGCTGCTGGATTTAATCGGGGATTAGATTTTGGCGTTGGTTTCGGTGACAAATGGCATCTTTTTTCAGTCTCATTTCCCAAATTTCCATTTTTGATTTCAATGCTCTTAGCAAGTCTGGTCGCTGGAATTTCAGCCGCAATAATTGGACTAGGAGCATTAAGGGTAAAAGGTCTCCTTTTAGCAGTTTCAACTTTTGCTTTTGCCCTAGCAGCATCTCAATACATTTATAGACGCCCTGTCCTTAGTGGTGGTTACAACCAAAGCGTTCCGTTTCGTCGTGGAAGTCTTGGACCCATTGAATTAGCAAGTCAACGATCTTATTACTTCCTCTGTCTTGGAGCTCTAGTTCTAACTCTTTTTCTAATAAACAAACTCAGAAAGAGTGGTATAGGGAGATCAATAATAGCTGTTCGAGAAAACGAAAATACTGCTGCTGCATACACTGTGGTACCTCATAGAACAAAATTAATTGCTTTTTCTTTAGCAGGCTGTTTAGCAGGACTAGGAGGCTCGCTCTTAGGAGGCTTGGTTCAAAACATACCTTTCACCGAACGATTCTTTATGATTGGCAATTCACTTAAAGTTGTCTCAATGGTTGTCATTGGTGGCCTTGGAACACTTATGGGTCCAGTTATTGGAGCCATGTGGGTAATTGGATTGCCAGCAATATGGCCAGAAAATGATCTGGTTCCACTTTTCACATCAAGTATTGGACTTCTCGTACTACTTTTATATTTCCCAGGTGGACTAGTGCAAATTGCTTATTCAGCAAGAGATTCTTTGCTGAATTGGGCTGAACAAAAACTTGTGGTTACTCCAGTTAAAACAACAACGACACCACCTGCTTCGCTAAAGAAAAATGTTGACCTCTATCAAGCATCCGAAACTGTTTTAGAAACAAAAAATATTTCAGTTTCCTATGGAGGTTTAATTGCAGTTAATGATGTAGATATAAAAGTAAATTCTGGAGAAGTTGTAGGCCTTATCGGAACTAATGGTGCTGGCAAGTCAACACTTATGAATGCCATAGGCGGATATGTGCCTTCAACTGGAACCGTGACTCTATTAGATAATGACGTCACACATTCAACTTCGGCAATGCGGGCACGTAAAGGTTTAGGTAGAACCTTTCAGGCAGCTCGACTGTTTCCTGAATTAACTGTTAGAGAAACAGTCCAAGTAGCACTTGAAGCAAGAAATCGTGCACGTCTGTTCCCAACTGCATTATCTCTTCCAAGTGCCACTCGTAACGAAATCAACAAAACAAAACAAGCTAATGAATTAATTGACTTTCTAGGACTAGGTAGATACGCCGATTCTTTTATAGCTGAACTTTCAACAGGCACACGTCGGATAGTTGAATTGGCTGGCCTTTTAGCTTTAGATGCAAAAATGCTTTGTCTTGATGAACCAACTGCTGGAATTGCTCAAAGAGAAACTGAGGCTTTTGGTCCACTTCTGAAACAAATTCAGCAAGAACTTGGTGCATCGATGTTAGTAATAGAACACGATATGCCGATGATAATGGCGCTTTCTGATCGCGTTTATTGCTTAGAAGCAGGAACCATTATCTCAGAAGGTCAACCTTTTGAAGTGAGAAATGATCCAGCAGTTATAGCCAGTTATTTAGGAACAGATGAAAGAGCTATTAGTCGGAGCGACACCCAATAATTTTAATCATTCATCACCATCACTACCGGATCGACCATCTAATAAATCTTTCCTTATTTCAGATTTAGGCTTTTCTATACCTACCTGATTTTCAACTTCCCTCACCCAAACTGTTCTTTGAGGGAAAGGAATCTCTATACCGTTTTCATCAAAAGCTTTTTTCAAACGTGCTCTTATTTTCCTAGCAGTTGACCACTGTTCTCCTGCTTCAGTTTTAACAGCTAAACGAATAGAAATTGAATCCGCACCAAAGTTTTGAACACCCCAAATTTCAGGCTCTTCAATAATCGTCGCTGATTCCAGATTTTCTTTCCATAGCTCATCTGCAACCTCTTTAATAACACTTGCTGCTAAATCAATATCTGTATCATAAGCAACATCAACATCTAAAACAGATCGAGCCCAAATCTGTGAAGAGTTGCAAACTCTACGAATTTCTCCGTTAGGCACTACCCAAACTGCACCATGTACATCACGAAGAACTGTTGTCCTTAATGAAACCCTTTCAACTGTGCCCGATGCTTCACCTAAATCAACAAAATCACCTTCCGCATACTGATCTTCGACAAGTATAAAAATGCCTGCAATAAAATCTGATACCGCAGACTGAGCTCCAAAACCAACGGCGAACCCTACAATTCCTGCACCAGCTATTAGTGGCCCCAAATCAAATCCAATCTCACCTAAAGCCAGCAAAACTCCCAAACTGTAAGTAGTTAATGTCGCAAGAGTGCTAAGCAAACCTCCTAGTGTTTTAGCTCGTTGACGGGACCGCTCTGCTCTTTCTCGATTTTTTTGTAATCGTGCCTTTGCTCGCCTTCCAACTCGAGCAACCAAAGCATCAGACTTTTCTTCATCGTCTATAAGTGATCTTTCTTGGACAAGCCGATCTACAACTGTACTAATTGCCTTCTTTAATATCCGATTAGCTACATAAGCACCAACAAGAATAAATACGATCTTTAAAGGTTTTTCAACAGCCCAGGCAGATATTTCCGCCAAACGCTCATTGTCTGAAACATCCCAAATCCATTCACAGACAAAACTAGGTTCCAAACCACAAGCATCTGTCAATCCCGATGGATCTACTTGAGCAATAACCCGCTCGAACATTAACTCACCTCCACGATGGCATTAATTTAGTAATCAATACTGAACTACAAAGTAATTCAACCAATTAATCCTGCTAAAGACCAAACTGCAACAATTAAACCAACAATTATGTAAATAAAGCTTCGCCAAAAAGGTGCTTTTCTTAAATCCTGCTCATCCCGATTTTTAGGTGGATTTAACAAAGCAGCAAGATTTCCCAAACACATGGCAGAACCAAATGCAAGAAGAAGCCATTCAAGTAATTTTTCGCCTAAAAACACAGTTAAATCTAAAAGTTTCCTGGCTCATTGATAGAACCAGTTTTTTGCATTGCAGAATCAGATTCATCGGCTCTCGAGAGATCAGCAAACTTGGTGAAATTAGGCATATACGCTAAACGAACTCTCTCAACTGGACCATTTCTATTTTTAGCAAGATTTATTTCAGCAATTCCCATTTCATTACTCTCAGGGTTGTAAATTTCATCGCGGTAAATGAACATTACTAAATCTGCATCTTGTTCAATAGATCCGGACTCACGAAGATCTGAAAGCATGGGCCTCTTATCCTGTCGACTTTCCAAATTTCTTGATAATTGTGAAATACCTATGACAGGAGTTTCTAAATCTCTAGCCAAAAGTTTAAGTCCCCTACTTATTTCAGATATTTCAACCTGTCTACTCTCAGCTGCAGACCTCCCTGTCATAAGTTGCAAATAGTCAACAACTATTACTCCTAAATTACCTATACGGCTTTTAAGCCTTCTGGCTTTCGCTCTTATTTCCATTATTGAAACACCGGGATTGTCATCAATATAAATGGGTGCTTCATCTAAATGACCAATGCCTTTATTAATACGAACCCAGTCATCATCGTTCATCTGAGCATTTACAATTTTTTGAGAATCAACTCTCGCCTCTGCGCAAAGAATGCGTTGCGTTAGCTCTAAGCGACTCATCTCTAAGGAAAAAATTAATGCAGGATTATTTGAAACAGTTGCTATGTGAGTTGCGATGTTAAGTCCCAAAGATGTTTTACCGACAGATGGTCTAGCTCCGATTATTATTAAATTGCCTTTCTGTAACCCGGAAGTAAGTTGATCAAGTCGTTTAAAACCAGTCGGTACTCCTGTTAGTCCTTTACCTTGTTGTCTTTCTTCCATTGCATCAAGGGTCTGATCAAGCAAATCGCGCATTTGACCCATAGAGTCATTAATTCTTCCTTGTGCTAATTGGTAAACAAGATTTTCGGCTTCATCTACAGCCTTAGGTACATCTTCAGGTCTGCTATAACCAATTTCTGCCATCTCACTAGCAGCACCAATTAGTCCACGGAGCGTTGCATGTTCTTGAACAATTCTGGCAAAAGAAGAAGCAGAGGTGATTGCTGGTGTAACGGCTTGAAGATCCAATAGCATTCCGGGTCCGCCAATACCTTCAAGTAATCCAGCACGGTCTAAGGCATCTGCAACAGTTACCGGATCAGCTGGTTCACCTGATGCATAAAGACCACAGATCGCTTCAAATACATGAGCATGAGAAGGTTTATAAAAATGTTCTGCTGAAGTGACCTCAAGTGCATCAGCAATCGCGTCTTTAGATAAAAGCATTGCTCCCAATAACGAAGCTTCGGCTTCAATATTGTGAGGCGGTACTCTCGCTCCTGTCTTTTCTCTTTGCGATGAAACAGGCAAGGAAGAAGGTTCTTCTAAATTGCGCCAGTCTTCTTCAAGTGCACTCAAAACTTATCCTCCAAACTCTTCACACACGAGGTTCCACTTTGCCACTATTGACTTGTGGAACGCTAGAGGAAAACCCTAAAAACATAGGGGAAAAGTACACTTTTTAAGTGGACTAGTCTGTGGATTAACCTGTGGAATAAACAAAATTAATGGGGAAAACTCTAAACTTCGCTTTGAACATCAACAGTTACTTGCATTTCAACTTCAGGATGTAGATGCAAAGTAAATTGATGGGTTCCGACTTCCTTTGCGGTCTCACCTGAAATATCTTTGCGGTCAATTTCTAAACCAACTTGGTCCTGTAGTGCTTGTGAAATTTCTGCTACTCCTACTGAACCAAACAGTTTTCCAGCCTCAGAAGCATTCGCAGAAATTTGAATAATAATTCCATCTAAACGAGAAACTATTTCTTCAGCGTCAGATTTATCTTCAATAGCTTTTAAAGCACGTTTCTTTTGCATTGCTTCAGCTTGAGCAGTCACTCCAGAAGATGCTACAACAGCTAACCCTCGTGGTAATAAGAAATTTCTTGCATGCCCGCTTGCAACTTCTACAATGTCTCCAGTTCTACCCAGGCCATCTACATCAGAGCGGAGGAGAACTTTCATAATTCTTCCGC
>DBNM01000064.1:0-1275 GCA_002299135.1 Candidatus Neomicrothrix sp. UBA672
CTGAAGGTAATCTGGCCAAGTTGGCTATGAGTGAACTCGTGCGAAGAAGTAGAGACGTAGGAAATTTGATCATTGGTGCCGATGGGATGTTGAGCAGCTCTGCGAGTTCATTTGATGGCAGAGTTCAGGAAGCAACAATTTTCAGTCCTGCTCCTTCAATTTATGGAGGCACTGATCAGGTCCAAAGAAATATAGTCGGGGAAAGAGTTTTAGGTCTTCCAAAAGAACCTGGTTCAAATAAAGAGACGCCTTTTAAAGAGTTGCTACAAAACTAATTTTGTTCTAAAAATTTGAAAAGTTGTTAACCAACACCTGACGAACCTCTTTAGGGGCTTCTGTCATTGACATGTGACCCACCCCGTCTAACTCAACAACCGTAGGGTTTGTTAGTGCGTCAATAAGAGGTTGAGCGGCACGTCTTGGAGTCATTTTGTCGCGTGAACCAAGAATTAAAGTTGTGGGGCATTTAACGGATTGCGCCTGTTCAAGAGTTTCTTCATAGCTGGAACAAATTGAAAGGTCGAGGCTTAATATTCCCGGCTTCGAGTTTTCCACCACAGCTGTAGCTCCTCCGATCATCCAAAGTCCAGGGGTTGGATTTCCGCCCAAGTGTTGGTCCGGACCATGACCCCAACCCGCTATGAAACTAGCTCCTTTGGGCAGGTTGTCATCAGCAGCTGTTTGTAAGTCAGGGTGCACGGGCATTCCTTCAGCCACAGCGATCAGTGTCGCTGACAGAACAGAGTCAGGGTGGTTAGCGGCGGTTGCCAAAGCTACAAATGAACCCATTGAATGTCCGACAACATGGGCGGGTCCTCCAAGTCTTTCGATAATAGAAGAAATCCAGTCGGCCATTTCATTAATCGTTTTCAACGGAGGCCCTTCAGTGTTCCCATGGGCTGGAAGATCTATAGCAAAACACCTGTAACCATGGTGTGAGAGGAAACGTGTTTGCTGGAACCACACGGTTCTATCCATGCCTGCACCATGAATTAAAACAACCAGGGGATCGTTTTCGTTCATTTCCTCTAAATCAATACCACCGTTGGCCGCACTGAAATAACTGTCTGCAAGATTAATAATCATGACGATTCAACGCTGTGAAGCTTTAAGGGCTCGATCCAGATCAGCACATATATCAGCTGGATCTTCAAGACCAACGGAAATTCGAACAAGATCTTCGCCGATTCCAGCAGTTGATAGATCTTCGGCACTCATTTGTTGATGTGTGGTGGAAGCAGGGTGGATAACTAATGTTTTAGCGTCACCAACATT
>DBNM01000064.1:1701-2405 GCA_002299135.1 Candidatus Neomicrothrix sp. UBA672
GTATATAAACGTTTTGCTAGTTCATGATCTGGGTGACTGGGATGATCAGGGTGACGAATCCACTCGACAGCATCATGTTTGTCCAAAAGATCGAGAACACTATGAGTGTTCGAAACGTGTTTTTGCATACGTAAAGGAAGAGTTTCGATTCCTTGAAGAAGGTAGAACGCATTAGAGGGGCTCATGCAAGCTCCAAAATCTTTTAAACCTTCAGCTCTAGCACGCATTGAAAGAGCTTGTGGTCCAAATTCATCAGTGAAAACTATGCCGTGATAACCGTCATATGGCTCAGAAAGAGTTGGAAATTTTCCTGATGCAGCCCAATCAAAGCGACCTCCATCAACAACAGCTCCTCCTATGGCTATACCGTGACCTCCCAGAAATTTAGTTAGAGAATGAATTACAACGTCTGCACCGTGTTCTATAGGGCGAATAAGGTAAGGGGTTGCAAAAGTTGCATCAACTACAAGCGGTACTCCGATACTGTGAGCGGCATCTGCAATTGCTTCAATGTCTAAAACTTCTATTCCAGGGTTTCCTAGAACTTCCGCATAGAACAATTTTGTATTTTCGTTTGCTGCATCAAGAAAACTTTTTGGATCGTGAGGGTCGACGAAAGTTGTTGAGATCCCAAATCGGGGCATCGTGAAGGTCATCATGTTATGACTTCCTCCATAAAGGTTTTGACTTGAAACTATGTGATC
>DBNM01000064.1:2801-3521 GCA_002299135.1 Candidatus Neomicrothrix sp. UBA672
CCAACACCGCCCTCTAAGGCTGCGATTCTCTCCTCTAAGACTGCCACTGTTGGATTTGAAATTCTGGAATAAATATGGCCACCAACTTCAAGATTGTAAAGTGCCGCTGCTTCATCTACGGAGTCAAAAACGTATGAGGTTGTTTGATGTATAGGAACAGCTCTTGAACCTGTGGATGGGTCAGGTCTTTGACCAGCGTGCAAAGACTTAGTGTCGAATTTGTGGGCGTCTGGTTCAACCATGTATTTAAGGCTACGCAGTAGTAAGCATTTACAAATGCCTCCAAGCGAGTAAGTTGCAAATATTAATGTTTTATTTACAACAAGATTGCTTAAACAGAAGGTAAAAAATGAAAATTGGGTTTATAGGTTGCGGAAATGTAGGAGGGAAACTTTCTCATAGTCTGCTTAGAAATGGCTTTGATCTGGTGGTCAGAGATTTAGATAAAAATGTGGCTCAACCGTTACTGGATGAAGGAGCAACTTGGGCAGATTCACCCAAACAAGTAGCAGAATCTTGTGAAGCAATAATCACCTGCTTGCCATCTCCTGCAGCTTGTAAAGAGGTTATGGAAGCTTCTGATGGTGTTTTAGCTGGACTGTCAGAAGGAAAAGTATGGATGGAAATGAGCACTACAGACGAGACTGAAGTTCGACGTATAGGAAAGCTTGTTGAAGAAGTTGGAGCGCATGCAGTTGATTGTCCTGTATCGGGAGGATG
>DBNM01000064.1:3922-4113 GCA_002299135.1 Candidatus Neomicrothrix sp. UBA672
TTTCCAGTTGTAACTTCTATGGGAAGAAACATACTGCACACAGGTCCACTAGGTTCAGCTTCAGTTTTAAAAGTTTTGACCAACTATCTAGCGAGTGCGAATCTAGTTTCTCTGGCTGAAGCATTAACCACTGCCTCGGCAGCGGGAATGGATCTGAACACGACTTACGAAGCAATCAGAATTTCTTCCGG
>DBNM01000086.1:0-246 GCA_002299135.1 Candidatus Neomicrothrix sp. UBA672
ATTGAGTATTTCGTATTTGGTTTTACTTCCAGCAACAATTTCACGGCGTCTACTAAATGCATCTAAATAAGCAACGGCAGCTTTGCCATTTTGTCCTGCATCTTTTTCAGCAAGATAAGCGACAGCTGAAAGAAATGCACTGAAAGGGCTCTGTGGCATATCTTCTATTTCTCTTAATGTTTGCCTTGCTGTCACAAGGGTGGCTTCGGTGTCTTCATATTCACTTCGTTCCTCTTTCGATAGTGG
>DBNM01000086.1:646-4185 GCA_002299135.1 Candidatus Neomicrothrix sp. UBA672
CACACACCACCAAAATACGGAATTAACGTTTTATCGACGGCATCATCAGACCGCTCAAGTGTTGCAGTTAAACCAAGTCGTTCTTCGTATTCATGTAGCAGGGACTTTCTCAGAACACCGCCACCAAACCCATGGCATTCATCAGCTACTATTAGTCCACTCATATCATCTGGTGGGAGAGGTTTTTTAGCACTCGCCGAATGTCTAGTCGTGACTAATACATCACAGTCATCTGACCGGTCGCTGAAATTATCTCCAAGTCGACCGACTCGGGAGTCGGGGAGTGACTCAACGAGTCGTTTTGTCCATTGTTCCATCAAGACTCTGCTTGGAACCACAACTAGAACAAATAGCCCCCGTCGACGAGCGTCTTGAATTGCAGCGATAGCTACGTTTGTTTTACCTGAACCAGTTACTGCTTCGATTATTCCGCTTCGACCACACCTAAGCCATGAGGAAAGTGCTTCTAGCTGCCATCCGTATAAATAGTTATTCAATTTCCACCGATCTTTTCGAACAATTAAACATAATCGCTAGAAAGCAAATATGGAACGCATTGTGATATTTGCCACTTTGAGTTAGAGTTTAAGGAACATTAAGAGAGGCGCTTTTGCGCCCGGCAACCTGGGAGGACACCCAAGGTGCCTACTTGCATAGCAAGGATGCGGTTCCGTTGGAACAACAAAGTGTCCGGGTCTTTGACTCGTAGGTATCGGTTTTCTCCCATAAGGAGAATTATGAATACTTACACTGGTTTCGAAACACTTCAGATACACGCTGGTCAAGTACCAGATGTGGAAACTGGAAGTCGTGCGGTACCGATTTATCAAACAACTTCCTATGTTTTCCGTGACTCTGAACATGCGGCAAATTTATTTGCACTGTCAGAAGTGGGCAATATATATACACGCATCATGAATCCGACTCAGATGGTTCTTGAATCACGATTAGAGGCTTTAGAAAATGGCACCAAAACTGCTATAGGAATTCCTGGAGCACTCGCGACTTCCTCAGGTCAAGCAGCTGAAACACTCGCGATTCTGAATCTAGCTGAAGCTGGGGATCACATAGTCGCCTCCTCTTCCCTGTATGGCGGGACTTACAATCTGTTGCATTACACATTCCCAAAAATGGGTATCACTACAACATTTATTAAAGATCCTGATGATATTTCAGAATGGGAGTCGGCCGTTAAACCTGAAACGAAATTGTTTTACGGTGAGTCGATTGGGAATCCGAAAAATGATTTCCTGGACATAGAAGGTATTTCGAAAGTGGCACATGATTCCGGAATTCCATTGATAGTTGACAATACAGTGGCGACGCCTTACCTGTTGAACCCACTTGACTTAGGTGCAGATGTAGTAGTCCATTCGATGACTAAGTTCATTGGCGGGCACGGCAACTCAATAGGTGGGGTGATCGTCGATGGAGGGACATTCGATTATGGAGAAAGTGGACGGTTTAACAATTTTGTGGAACCTGATCCTAGTTATCATGGGTTAAGTTATTGGCCTGCACTTGGACACGGTTCCTACATAGTGAAGGCGAGAGTCCAATTACTACGCGATTTGGGTGCGTCTATCACTCCACAGAATTCATTCAATTTTTTACAGGGATTGGAAACACTCAGTTTGCGCATGGAGAGGCATTTTGCAAACGCTCTGAAAGTTGCAAATTTTCTTTCAAGTCATGAATTGGTCGAATCCGTTCAATATGCGGGCCTAGAGTCAAGTCCTTGGCACAACCGTGCAAAAGAATATGGATCAGGAAAAGGTTTCGGATCTGTACCAGCATTTGTTATTAAAGGTGGAGCAGAAGCAGGTGAGAAATTCGTAAATTCATTAGTACTACATAGTCACGTCGCGAACATTGGTGATGTGAGAAGCCTGGTTATACATCCTGCATCAACTACGCATTCTCAACTCTCAAATGAAGAGCAAGAATCAGCAGGTGTTGAACCTGGTCTTATCAGACTCTCCGTTGGTCTGGAAACAATCGAGGACATTATTTCTGACTTGGAGTGGGGTTTCGCAAAGGTCAAAAATATGTGAAACTATTCAAGATGTTCGAAAGAAGATATTGATGAAACTAGACGAAGCAAAAAGTACTATTTGTTCCTACATAGATGATATTTCTGACGAGTTAATAGCGATTTCCCATGCAATACATGAAAATCCAGAGCTCGGATATGAAGAACATTTTGCCCATGAACAATTAACTCAGGTCTTAATAGACAAAGGACTCGATGTTTCTACTGGAGCATATGAACTTGATACGGCGTTTGAAGCAACTGCTGGCAAGACAGGTCCTGTGGTTGCTTTATTGTGTGAATATGACGCTCTACCTGGGATCGGACATGCTTGTGGTCACAATATCATCGCGGCAGCAGGTATCGGGGCGGGTTTAGCAGCTTCTACTTTGGCGGAAACTTTTAACGGAAGGTTACGAATTCTCGGCACACCAGCTGAGGAGGGTGGTGGTGGTAAAGTCCGCATGTTAAATAAGGGCGCTTTTGAATCAGTGGAAGCGGTTTTGATGGTTCATCCTGCTGATGCAGACTTGCCAAACATTAGCAGCCTCGCAGTTCAACAACTCAAAGCTACATATACAGGAAAAGCAGCACATGCCGCCGCCGCACCTGAAAAAGGTATAAATGCTTTAGACGGAGCTGTACTTGGATATATGGGCGTAGCAGCATTAAGGCAACACATCGCCCCTGATGAACGTCTTCACGGTATTTTCACTAGTGGGGGTCAAAAAGCAAACATTGTGCCAGAAACAGCGGAAAGCACATGGTACGCGCGTTCTGCAACAATGGAAAGATTAGAAGTTTTAAAAGCCCGTTTGGTTGAAACGCTTAACGGTGGAGCGAAATCGGCTGGTTGCGATATACAAATTGAATGGATTAATGAGCCATATGCTGAGGTGCTTGACAACACACCACTATTAGACGCCTATATCAAAAATTCTGAATCGATCGGAAGAATTGTTAAGCCGTCGGACGGAGACGGGGTAGTGGGTTCAACCGATTTAGGAAATGTCAGTCATATAGTTCCTTCAATACACCCCATGGTGAAGATTGCGCCCGAAGGTACAGCTATCCATACAGTGGATTTTGAAAAGTGTGCCAAGAGTGAAGAAGCAGACAAGGGCTTACTGGATTCTTCGAAAGCTTTAGCAATGACAGTAATAGACTGTTGGTACGACTCGTCTTTACTTAACCAAGCAAAAGAATTTTTTCAACCATAAGAGTCCGCGACTCTATGAAAAAAAGCACCTACGATCGTCGAAATGACATTTTATGCTGCTGAACAGTTTGATCCTAACGAAGAAGACATACTTCGTCGTTACTTTACAAATTTAGATCAACCTGTATTTGCGCTAGTCAATCTTCCAGAGGTTGTTAAAGGTGCCCTGTTTGCTAGATACTCTCGTTCTTCAAAAAGTTTAAGACGTTTATTCCTTGATGAATTTGTCGGCGAATTAGATATTTCTGGTGATGAAACTATTGATGCGACTGTTGGTCTAAAGAGAGC
>DBNM01000080.1:0-1284 GCA_002299135.1 Candidatus Neomicrothrix sp. UBA672
TAAGAGAAAGAAAAGCTGGCTTTTTGGAGATAAGCAAAATTAAAGATCCGAATTTCTTGTGGAAGTTTGGATTTCCTTCACTATTGGTAATAGTCGCCATTTGGTCATCGTTTCTCCTCGCTGATGGCTTTAGTTCAGTTCTCAAAAGTGAAGAAGGAGCCACAAGGGAAGCCATTACCGATCCTCTTGAAGAAGGATTTGAAGCTTTTGTCGAACAGACATGGGCGGAACTAGTAATTACAGAAGGTGAATCAGGTGATTTAGTCCAAGTGGCAGTTGTTTCGATTTCAGACCGTCAAAGTGGTGGAGGCGCAGTCCTTCTTTTGCCACCGGAGTTAAAATTAGGCCAATGTGTGGAGAGTTGCACTTTAAATTCTCAGTATTCAAAGTCTGGTCTCGAATCAGTCCGAAACTCTGTTTCCGATCTGTTGGGAACAGAGTTTTCAGACAGCACCACTCTCACTCCGGAACGTTGGGAGACTTTAATTGAACCTATAGGAGCAGTTGAAATAAGAATTGAAGAAACAGGTGAAATTCAAACTGTGAGTAAATCGGAAGTATTCGATTTCATTTCCCGGAAAGAAAGTTTCCTTTCTAGACAGAAGAATCAAGGGGATTTTTGGAGAAGTTGGATAAGTGCTTTACAAGAAAGTGGTGATATCGACGGTTCGTTGCCTCTAATGCGTATACCTGTTGTGGAATTGATTTCTGCTTTAGCAAAATCTTCTTTTACCGTGGTGGACAATCTTTGGAATGACCTTGGAAATGGTCCAGAAACTAATCCAGATTTGTTGTCAGGTGTGATATACGACATGTTTCCATTTCCATCTGCTACGGAAAATGATCAACGGGCGACGGTGAGGTTGCTCAATGGGACTGATGACTCTTCACTAAGTAGTGGGATGCAAGAATTATTAAGAGAAAACGGTGTGAATGTCACAGTTGTAGGTAATTTCCGATCTTTTAATGTTATTCAAACACGAGTGATCTATAAAGACACAGAAACACAGGCTGAAGCAGAAAGGCTCGCTGCAGCAATTGGAGCCCATGTCATCAAGGATGAACTCGTTAGTCCAGTAGCTGACTTTACAGTGTTAATTGGTCGTGATTTCTCTCAATGACTCGTTAGTATTCATCTCTTGTGAAAAGAATTCCTCACTCCAAATCAAATCTTTTAGCGGCTAGTGCTGCAAGAAGTGCTGCAGAGAAATTAGGTGTTGAAACTTTAGTAATTGATGTTGGTGACGTTATAGGGATCACAGATTTTTTTGTTATAACAAGCTC
>DBNM01000080.1:1689-4877 GCA_002299135.1 Candidatus Neomicrothrix sp. UBA672
ATTCGTATAGAAGGAAAAGAAAGCGAACAGTGGATGCTTATGGACTATGGAATTTTTATTGTTCATATTTTCGACAGGCAATGGCGTTCTTTCTATAATCTAGAACGCCTCTGGTTGGATCAACCAATATTAGATTGGGAAAAGAATGATTAATTTATACAGCGACACTCAAACAGTTCCGACAGAAAACATGCGGAAAGCAATTGCTAATGCGGAAGTTGGCGATGAACATTCACGATCGGATCCCACAACTCTTTTACTGGAAAATAAAGTAGCTGAATTGTTAGGAAAGGAAGAGGCTGTTTTCCTACCAAGCGGAACAATGTGCAACTTGATTGGAGTTGCCATAAACACATCACCTGGAGATGTGATCATGCTTGAAAGTAATGGACACATTCTTAGATCCGAAACGGGTGGACCTGCGATTGTTTCAAATGTTCTAACCGATCCTGTGGATGGAGAAAGGGGGCAGTTTACAGTCGCTCAGATAGAACAAAGACTAGATCAAACAAGTCGCTATAGGCCGCCTACTTCTTTGATCTGTTTGGAACAAACTCACAATTTTGCTGGTGGAACTGTTTGGCCTTTAGAAATTTGGGAGGATGTGTGCTCCTTTGCCAAGCAGAAAGAAATGAGAATTCATGTTGACGGGGCACGTTTACTTAATGCCGTTGTGGCATCGGGTGTACCTGCGGAAATTTGGGCTAATCAGGCCGATACAATTTGGATCGACTTTTCAAAAGGTCTTGGGGCACCAATGGGAGCCTGTATAGCTGGAAGTGCTGAACTAATAGACAAAGCGTGGCTCTGGAAACATCGTCTTGGAGGGGCTATGCGTCAGTCAGGTCTTATGGCAGCTGCAGCTATCTACGCTTTGGATGAAAATGTCGAAAGATTGAGAGAAGATCATGCAAGAGCAAAACGATTAGCAGAAGCATTGAAAGAGTTGGGAGCGGAAGTAGTAGAACCGGAGACCAATATCGTTTTTTTCGATATGACCCCATGCGGGAAGAGCAACTATGAAGTTGTACAAGAATTATCCAAAAAAGATGTACAGATGAGCGAGATCGGAAATCAGATTAGAGCTGTAACACACTTAGATATTGATGACGCTGATATTGAGGCAGCTATAAGTGCTATAACCCAGGTTGTTGATGACTGACTCAACTCGATAAATCTGGTTTACCCATATAGATGCGGTTGAGTATTCTTTTACTGAAGAGCCATTTGTCGTTTTCAAAAATGTATTCATCGTCGTAAAAACCGTGGAGAACAAGAGGGTCTCCTTCTTTTGGTTTCAGCCACTCTGCAACATAAGCGCGACCGGAACCTGATCCTGAATTGTCATCAAGTTCAGAGATGCTATTGCTGTAAGTGTGAATTACCTTTTCAAATCTCGACATTGAAGTAACCCAAAAAGACCTCAGAGACTCTCTACCAGAAACAGGATCCCCGTGACCAAGATCCCAAATACCCGAGTCACACCATGTAGCGGTCCACTGGTCAGCATCCATCCTGCAGACTGCATCAGAGTAAAGATGTAGAAGATCTTTTATCGGATCCAATGAAAACTCCTTTGAAGACTTTCACCTTTTATTCTTTGTCTTCTCTTAGAGAAGACTCTTCAACCATACGATAAAAACTTGTTAGTTCTTCGTTGGGTTCATAAATCTCAACAAAATGTCCGAAAAGCTTTGTTGAATCATGCATAGCGAAAGGAAATCCCGAGGATGTTTCGGCGTACAGTATTTCCCCGAATCCCATTTTTTCTAAATTTTGTGAAGCTTTTTCAAAGTCAGTTACGAAGACTGCATGATGATGGACAGAGGGGATTGGTTTTTCTTTTTGGCTGGAATATCCAACAAGTCTTTCTGTGTGTTCGCAGATTAATTCAAGCATGATGGAGCCCCATTGGGCATATGCCGAAGAATGGTCAAAAGTGGAATTCACTCCGTTAACACGAACATTTTCCAAAGGTATGTGCTCCTTAATAAAAAAAGGTCCTATATCAAAGAGTTCACTCCAGGAATTAGTTGCGTCTTCAAGATTTTCAACTGCGTAAGCAACTTGAACCACAGGTCCCAAATTAGGGATTGACCACTTTTTCATTACCTTCAGTCCATATTTTTGTCAAAATTCGACTAGCTATTTTCCATTCTTTGTTTACTTGAATAAGTTCATCTTCATATTTTCCAGCAATTATGAAATTTGCCCCTTCGTCGGCAGAAGTTCTGACATGTTGGGCTTGAAAATAGCATTTACATTTAGCCTTATCACCCTCAATCTCGACTACATGGTTACTGACCATGTGGTGACTGAAGTCAAGAGGAACGAGGGCCTTTTTGCAACGTTCAATGATCGATTCGACGCCTTCGTGTTCTGTAATTCCATATTTTGCACAAGCATCAGGTGAGAAAACCTCAGATAAAGACTCCCAGTCTCTCTCATCTAGGGCCCAACAATATTTAACCGTTAAGGCAATTATTTCATTTACATCTTTTTCATAAAAATCTTCCACGCTTAAACCGTATCGTTGGTAGTTTCCTAAGTACTCGTTGGGCAGTTAGTTGTGGTGAACTGTCAGGAGTTAATCTTTAATCTTTAATTTGTTAGGAGAAGCAGAACATGGAATTGGGACTTTCTGGGAAAAAAGCACTTATAACCGGATCAACGAAGGGTATCGGTAGAGCGATCGTCGAATCTCTTATGAGCGAAGGGGTCGAAGTAGCAATATGTGCGCGTAATGCCGAAGAGGTGGAGAAAGCTATCGAAGATCTTTCCGGAAAAGGCAGAATTATAGGATCTGCAGTTGATGCCGGAGATAGCGATTCTCTTACTGCATGGGTGACTTCTTCTATCGAAGAGTTAGGTGGTATCGATGCATATGTGCATAACACGTCAGCGAAAGGTGCAAAGTCTCTAGATGCATGGGAAAATAATTTCAATGTTGACTTGATGGCTCTTCTTCATGCAGTAGAAGCAGCAAAAGAACAATTATCAGATGGTGGTGGTTCGTTGGTGAGTATCGGAACGACGGCCGCTGCAGAGCATTTTGGACCTGGTGCAGGTAGTTACTCTGCTTTTAAAGCTGCTGTCACCAACTGGACTTTGGGTCAAGCTCAGGTACTTGGAAAACTTGGAATCAGGTCAAATGTGGTATCACCAGGACCTATTTTTGTAGATGGTGG
>DBNM01000003.1:0-861 GCA_002299135.1 Candidatus Neomicrothrix sp. UBA672
GAGTACACAGCTCTACTGGTCGGCTACCGTTCACTGCTGTTTATAGTCGCTGCTGCTTACGCTTTGGCTTTCATCTCTGATGTGAGAAGAAAATCACACGATGAACTCAAGCTCTGACTTCGTATGCGATGTTTGTGTTGTAGGTAAGGGTCTTTTAGGTTCTGCGGCTGCGAGACACCTTGCTGAGATGGGTTTAAATGTTTTGCTTCTCGGCCCAGATGAACCATCGGTACGGTCTGAACACTCCGGGGTGTTTGGTAGCCACTATGATTCGGGTCGCATAACTCGTATTATCGACACTGACTTGTATTGTGCGCGAATAGCAGAAGCGTCGATAGCAAGGTATCGCGACTTAGAGGAATCTTCAGGTATCGATTTTTTCGAATCTGTTGGCCATCTAGCGATTTCACCGATGAAGGATTACATATCTGATATCACTAATACGGCTCGGCAATTAGAAGTTGATTTCAAATCTTTAACTGATGATGAACTTGCGGACGCTTTTCCTTATTTTTCATTTGATGACGGAGTTTCGGGGGTTTATGAGCATTCAACGGGAGGGTATGTGAATCCGCGCAATTTGATTAAAGCTCAAAGTGAAATGGTTCTGAATGCGAAAAGTAGAATACTCGCCGAGCCTGTTTCAGTTATCGAAAAATGTGGAGACTTTTTTGAGGTGTTTACTGAAAGCGGTAGAAAAGTGAGAGCTAATGAAGTTCTTGTGGCGTCTGGGGTTTTTAGCGAAAGGCTGATTCGTGGCCGTCACGAGTTGGATCTAGAAATTTGTGAAAGCACTGTTGTTTTAGCTGAGTTAAGAGAAGAGGACGTCGTTCAACTTGAGAAAATGCCATCAGTTATTTT
>DBNM01000003.1:1264-2635 GCA_002299135.1 Candidatus Neomicrothrix sp. UBA672
ATAAAGATTGGGCATTCTGAGAGTCGCCCTATGTCGGATCCGGCAAGGAATTTGATCAAGTGGTTTCAAGGCGATGGCGATCAAGTAATTGCAGACTGGTTACGTTCACAACTTTTTGGTCTTCTTCCAAATACAATTTTTGCGAATATAAAAACAGAGAGTTGTGCTGTTTCTAGATCTTCAACAGGTCGGCAATTTATTGATGTAATAGATGAATCCGGTATTCATGTTTTGTTGGCTGGTAATGGTTATTCTGCAAAATCTTCAGATGAACTAGGCCGTATTGCTGCGCATAAGATAATTTCTGGTGAGGTGCCGGACGAATATTCTGACATTGATTTTAAGTTGAAATATAAAAGGAAATAAATCTTATATGAGCCCTCAACGAACGGGGCGACGTGGGTCACGCCGCCGCCAAGAGCAAGAGCCAATAGTTCTAGAAGGAGTTGAGACTCTCACTTACAATTTGACACCTACTGAGGTTTTCACAGAGCAAGATATCCAAACTATTCACGATGCTTCCATGAGGCTTCTGAGTGAGACTGGAATGCTGCTCATCGATCATGTCCCTGCGCTTGAGAATCTGAAAGCTAATGGCGCAAAGGTCGATGGTGAGATGGTGCGGATAGATGAAGACACTCTGATGAATTTTGTCAATCTGGCTCCTAAGACTTTTACCCAGTTGGCACGTGATGAGAGGAATCATGTGCCGGTTGGTGGAAATCGGATTATTTTTGCCCCTGTATACGGGCCGGCTTTCGTTCACGATTTTGACCGAGGTCGACGACCTTCAACTCTTGAGGATTTTCATAATTTTGCAAAATTGGTTTACATGACACCAGAGCTTCACCATGCGGGTGGGGTTCTAGTCGAACCTAATGATGTGGGTGTAGACGAGAGACATCTGGACATGCTTATGGCACATATGACTCTTAGCAACAAGGCTTTCATGGGTAATGTGATACATCCTGACAATGCCCGTGACACAGTGACGATGAGTGAAATAGTTTTTGGCAAGGAAGCTATTAGGGAGAACCCCGCTTCCCTGTCGATTGTTAGTATCTCTTCTCCGATGCGCATGGATGAACGCATGCTCAGTGTGCTTGAAGTTTACGCTGAAGCGAAACAGGCGATGATTCTCGCCCCTTTCATCATTGTTGGGGCTATGTCTCCAGCCACTCTGGCTGCTGCTATAGCTCAGCAAAACGCCGAGTCTCTTTTCGCTATTGCTTATGCTCAGATGCTCAACCCTGGCACACCCTGCATTCAGGGTCCTTTTTTACCTAACGTCGATATGAAAACTGGTGCTCCTGGTTTCGGGAGCCCCGAAAGTAATCTGGCTCTTTATGGAAGTGCCCAAATGGCTCGGCA
>DBNM01000101.1:0-3554 GCA_002299135.1 Candidatus Neomicrothrix sp. UBA672
TAGAAACTGAGGTTAAAACTGTTGTTGAGCCGCAAATAGAATCTAAGCCTAAGAAAAAAGCAAAACCAAAAGTAAAAAATAATGGGAGTGAACAGCTTACGATCCAGCTGGGTAAAGCAGTTGAAGGGTCTTCTTGGTCATTGCCATCTTTGGAGATTCTTTCAACAAGTGACACACATGATGTAGATGCTAAGGCTGCTGAAGAGCGGGGAAAGAGACTTCAAGAAGCATTGGAAGCACATGGTGTTGAGACTCGACTGGTCGATATGACTATTGGGCCGACGGTCACACGCTATGCCCTGCAATTGGGCGATGGCGTGAAAGTTTCACGTATTACGAGCCTCAACAAGGATATTGCTTATGCATTAGCTGCTGCAGATGTTCGTATTTTGGCTCCGATACCCGGTCAGCAGGCAATTGGTATAGAGGTTCCAAACGAAGATAGAGACGTGGTTGCTTTAGGAGACATTTTGACTTCCAAAGAATCCAAGAATGCAACACACCCTCTTGAATTGGCAGTAGGTAGAGATATAAAAGGTCAAACTGTGATGCTTAATCTTGCAACCACTCCTCACCTTTTGATAGCTGGAGCTACCGGAGCCGGAAAGTCTTCTTGTATCAATGCGATGGTTACTTCTGTTTTGATGAGGACTACGCCCGATCAAGTTCGGCTTATACTCATAGACCCAAAGCGTGTTGAAATGGGGCAGTACGAGGGTGTGCCGCATCTTTTGACAGCACCTGTTACGGACCCTAAGAAGGCTGCAAATGCACTCCATTGGGCTGTGCGTGAGATGGAGCGAAGATATGACATTCTGTCGAATTGTGGTTTCAGAGATATAGCGGGCTATAACGCGGCACATGATCGGGATGAATTGCCGGTCATGGATTTCGGTGAAGAAGATTCTCGTGAATTTGAAAGACTACCTTTCATTATGGTTGTGGTGGACGAGTTGTCAGATTTGATGATGGTTGCCGCCCGGGATGTAGAGGACTCGATTTGCAGGTTGGCTCAGATGGCTAGGGCGGTGGGAATACATTTGGTGGTAGCGACTCAGCGTCCTTCAGTAAATGTGATTACGGGTGTGATCAAAGCTAATATCCCTGCCCGACTAGCTTTTGCAGTTTCAAGTCTTGCTGACAGCCGAGTTATTTTGGATCAGCAAGGAGCCGAAAGGCTTGTAGGGAAAGGAGACATGCTGCTTCTAGGCCCTAGCTCTAGTACACCTCAGCGTATTCAAGGAGCCTGGGTTGAAGAGAACGAAGTGCGTGAAGTGGTGATGACTTGGAAAGCTCAACTCGATAACAGAGAAGAACAGTCAGTTAGCGAAGCTGTGTCTGATGTGGTGGAGTCGCCTGTTCCGCGTGAGCCAGTCGTTGATATAACTGAAGATTCTTCTCGTCCCACTTCCTTTGTTTCTGAACAAGATGATGAGTTGTATGAAGAAGCTAGAAATTTAGTTATTTCTAGTCAACTTGGTTCAACTTCGATGCTTCAGAGGAAACTCCGTGTTGGATTTGCTAGAGCTGGACGTTTGATGGACTTACTAGAAGAATCAGGGGTAGTGGGTCCTTCTTCAGGGTCAAAGGCACGCGAAGTTTTAATTGCTGCGGAAGAGTTTGAAGTCCTAAGCGAAGAAGAGTTCTAAGGTGCAATTAACTTAGGTACTCTTTAACCGTGTTTAATGATTTTCTGATCCTAATACTTGGACTATGTGTACTGGTTTTTGCAGCAGATCAATTTTTGAACGGAACTTCACGTTTAGCTGAAAGATTTAAGATTCCTAAAGCGCTTGTGGGGGCCTTGTTGGTTGGTTTTGGCACCAGTGCCCCAGAGTTAGCTGCATCACTTACGGCTGTATTCCAACAAGAAACTGGTGGCATTGAATTAGCTGTGGGAAATGTAGTTGGATCTAATGTTGCTAATCTTGGCTTGGTTCTGGCTCTGCCAATCTTGGTTTGGGGGAATGTTGTTCCTCCTCACGGCACAAAAGAACAAGCCGGATATTCATTTTTAGGGGCTTTGCTTTTTGCTGGTGCTGTGTATCTGAAATTAGATTCAGCCCTAGGGGGAGCACTTCTTCTTGGTTTCTTTTGTTTGACTAACTATTTAATTTTCCTTTATTTCAAAAAGACTGGAGAGGTTCCGTCTCACTCTCCGAGAAAATACAGTTGGTCGGTATCTCGTGAAATCATTGTGATGAGTGTAGGTCTTGTGCTTACAGTTTTGTCGCCACGCTGGATTGTTAGTTCCGCAGTTTCTATCGGAAATGAATTTGGCTGGGAAGGAGGTTTCATAGGATTTTCTTTAGTTGCGATAGGAACTTCCTTGCCTGAACTTGTCACCTCTTTGGTCGGTGCACGTAGAGGAGAGTGGGGATTGATTATTGGCAATCTTTTCGGTTCTAATCTTTTCAATAGTTTGGGTGTCGGAAGCGCAATATTGTTATCACATGCCGGTTTAGGGCGTTCAATAGAGCAACCTTTCATGGACGGTTCAGTTCTATTGGGCATGTGTTTTTTATGTCTAGTTGCTTTTTGGTGTATGAGGAAACCAGTAAAAATTTCAAAATGGAATGCCTTACTACTTTTATTTATCTATGCACTTTTGTTTTGGCAAATGGTAAGAACTCTTACCGGTTGATCAATTCTTAGTTGTCTTTGCACCTAGCCTTAAGTGATGGGAAGCGGTTCAAAATTTCACCTAGTCACTCTCGGGTGTCCAAAAAACGAAGTCGATTCAGAGAAATTGGCAGGATCATTACTTTCAGATGGAATGGAAGCTACGGATGATTTAGCCAGTGCGGACTTAATAGTTGTAAATACTTGTGCTTTTATTGAAGAGGCAAGAGAGGAATCCATCGAGACGATCTTAAGTCTGGATGAATTTAGAAATGAAGATAGCGAAATTGTTGTAACCGGTTGTTTGGCCGAAAGATACGGGAGTGAATTACAAGACGTTTTACCTGAAGTCAATCGAGTAGCAGGATTTGGTGTTTCCGTTTCTTTAACTAAAAAAGCTAATGTTCCAGAATTCGATCTATTGAATTTGCCTCGTCCGGCATCAACTAGACCTTGGGCGTATCTTAAGGTTGCAGAAGGTTGTGATAGAGCCTGTGGTTTCTGTTCAATACCATCTTTTAGAGGACCGCAACGAAGTCGTGATATTAATTCCATACTTGAAGAGGTTGAATCATTACAGGTTAAGGAAGTTGTTCTTGTAGCTCAAGATTTAGCAGCATATGGAAGAGATCAGGGCGTTGGTGAGAAGTCAATAATTCCTTTGATAGAAGAAATAACGCAAAGGGTTGACTGGGTAAGACTTCTTTACATTTACCCATCAGAATTAAATCAACAGCTGATAGATGTTATGTGCTCATTAACAGTTCCGTATTTTGACCTTTCTTTGCAGCATGTTTCGTCTCCACTAATGAGGAGGATGAAGCGCTGGGGTGATGCCGAACGATTTAGAGATTTAATCTCTGAAATTCGGAGAAATTCCCCGAGTGCTGTCTTCCGCTCAAATTTTATAGTTGGTTATCCAGGAGAAACTG
>DBNM01000101.1:3965-4169 GCA_002299135.1 Candidatus Neomicrothrix sp. UBA672
TTTTTGCTTTCAGTGATGAAGAAGACACCTACGCTTCAGGTCTTGAGGGAAAAATTGACAGGTCACTTATTATTGAGCGATTGAAAGAACTTAGTTATTTGCAAGATGAGATAACGTCTTCGAAGAGAGATGCCTTGATAGGTGAAAGAATCTCTGTATTAGTCGATTCTCATGGGGTTGGCAGAACTTATAGAGAAGCTCCAG
>DBNM01000047.1:0-2886 GCA_002299135.1 Candidatus Neomicrothrix sp. UBA672
GTAAACCTCATTGCGGTGGTCAAGGCATCTACACGCGCCACTTGACAAAAGCTCTTGCCGATTTAGGACATAGTGTTGTAGTCCTCTCTGGTCAGCCTTATCCAGAACTAGACGAACGGGTGGAACTTGTTCGTCTACCCAGTCTCGATATTTTCAATGACCACTTCCCTATGAGAAAACCAAGAATATGGGAACTTAAAACCAAATGGGACTTCCTCGAAGTAGCTAGTTTCAATACTGGCAACTTTTCAGAACCCCTGTCTTTCAGTTTGAGAGCTTGGGACTATCTGAAATCGAGAAGAGATGAATTTGATCTTGTTCATGACAATCAGTGTTTAGGATGGGGATTAGCTTTACTTCAAAAAAAGGCTGGTTTCCCTTTACTGTCAACTATTCACCATCCAATTACAGTTGATAGGCGTCTGGAAATTGCTCATTCAAGGACTCTTTTTGAATCATTTTCAAAAAGACGTTGGTATGCCTTTACTAAGATGCAAACCCGGGTGGCAAAACGCATGAATCGCGTTATGACTGTTTCTGAATCATCAAAAGTAGATATAACCGCTGATCACAAAGTTGACCCAAATCGTATACATGTCGTGCCTGTAGGAGTTGATCCTGAACTGTTTGCACCTGTTCCTGGGGTAGAGCGAAAATCTGGGATGATTGTGACAACAGCTAGTGCTGATGTAGCCATGAAGGGACTTAAATACCTCCTTGAAGCAGTCGCAAAACTGAAAACCGAACGTGATGTAGAGTTGGTAATAATTGGAAAACCCTCTGAAGGTGGTGCGTCAACAGATGTAATTGATGAGTTGGGATTGGCTGATTGTGTTAGCTGGGTTCATGGAGTCTCTGACGGTCGAATTGTGGAACTCTACAGCGAAGCGGAAATTGCTGTAGTCCCATCTTTGTATGAGGGTTTCTCGCTTCCAGCTATTGAGGCAATGTCGTGTGGAGTTCCATTAGTCACTACCACCGGTGGTGCTCTACCGGAAGTCGCTGGGCCTCATGATGAAACTTGTTTTCAAGTACCACCTGGAGATAGTGAAGCTTTGGCTTCAATGATTGGGAAAGTCTTAGATAGCCCTGAAAGTCGTTCGAGAGTTGGAAAGAACGGAAGACAGAGAGTTATAGAAAACTGGAGTTGGCATCACACTGCTTTAAGAACTGTGGAGCAATACCATTTACTGCTCGCCGAAAGCAAAGGCTAATCTCATGTTGACAGCTGATTATGATCTTCTAGGAGTCGAATCTGGGGATCGAATTCTCGACATGGGTTGTGGATTTGGACGTCATGCATATGAAGCTTTGAGACGCGGAGCTTCAGTCATAGCTTGTGACTTGGGTTTTGAAGAACTGAAACAGGTAAGAGCGGTAGCTGGTGTTATGTACGAGCAGGGTGAAATAAAACCACCAATAGCAATTGAAACTACTAATGGTGATGCAACTCGGTTACCTTTCGCTGACCATTCCTTCGACCGAATCATTTGCTCTGAAGTAATGGAACATATCGATAATGACTCAGCTGCCCTAAGTGAACTTGAACGTGTTCTAAACCCTGGAGGAACTCTAGCTATCACCATTCCTTCTCGTTTCCCAGAAAAAATATGCTGGTCTTTGTCAGACGATTACTACGCTCCTAAAGCCGTCGGCGGTCATGTACGTATTTATAAGAGAAAACAACTTACAAAAATGATTTCAGATTCTGGATTAAACCCTCAGGGCCATCACCGAGTTCATGCACTCCACAGTCCCTACTGGTGGCTACGTTGCATAATTGGTCCGAATAAACCAATACAGGACAACTTTTTCGTAAGAACTTACCATCAGGTACTCGCTTGGGACATCGAAAAATCACCTTGGATTACAAGAGTTCTGGAAAAACTTCTAAGTCCCTTTTTAGGTAAGAGCCTTGTTGTCTACGCTTCAAAACCAGTGATGGAGGCTAAACATGTCTCTTCCTAATATCCCAGATGTTGTTAGCACAAAAGAACTAATAGAAACGGCCGAAGCAATAATTGACTGGCAGCTTCCAAATGGAATGATTCCTTGGTTTCCAGGTGGTCATTCAGATCCATGGAATCACATAGAAGCCGCAATGGCACTTGCTGTAACTGGCCAGCTAGATGCAGCAGAAAAGGCTTATCTGTGGTTAAAGAAAAATCAACTACCTAATGGCGCTTGGCACCACTACTACCTTGAAAATGGGATAGAGGATCCAAAACATGATTCCAATGTAATTGCATATGTGGCAACAGGAGTTTGGCATCACTGGCTTATGACCCATGACCGCGGATTTCTCGAAACTATGTGGTCAGTAGTTGAACCAGCTATCGATTTCGTGCTTGGTCTACAGACCCCACGCGGAGAAATTATCTGGGCTATGCACCCTGATGGCACCCCATGGTCATACGCCCTACTAACTGGTTCTTCAAGTATCTGCCATAGTTTGCGTTGCGCGATATCAATAGCAGAAGAACTAGGAAATGAAAGACCTGATTGGGAACTGTCTCTCGCCAATCTTGCTCATGTAGTTAGAAAATACCCTGATAAAGCATTCGCTCCTAAAGAGAGATGGGCGATGGATTGGTATTATCCGGTGCTTTCTGGAGTTGTTTCTGGAGATCAGGGCAAAAATTTGCTTTCTGAAAAATCAGATACTTTCATCATGGATAATAAAGGAATTCGTTGCGTTAGTGACCAACCTTGGGTGACAACAGCTGAAACTTGTGAATGTGCAATTGCTTATTTAACTGCCGGAGACACTCAAAAGGCTGAATCTCTTTTCCTTTGGAGCCAGGACATGAGACAAACAGATGGTCATTACTTGACTGGAGTTGTTCATCCGGCAAAACAATCTTTTCCAGAAGCTGAAAAAACGAC
>DBNM01000047.1:3292-3554 GCA_002299135.1 Candidatus Neomicrothrix sp. UBA672
GGTCGGGCTGGACTTCCCGAAATAATAGACACCGAAGAACATATTCTTGATCTCGATTAACCCAAACCGGTTAGTGCTAAATACCGGAATCGACTCTTTTAAGAACTCTTAAAGAACCCACTGCTTCTATCTCTTCGAAAGACTTAGAGTCCATAGCTCGCTGAAATATTTCAAACGGTGGCCTACCGCCCTCTTCGGGGTTTTCAAATACATCATGTATCAAAAGCTTCCCACCAATAAGTAATTTTGGAACCCAATTTTC
>DBNM01000059.1:0-182 GCA_002299135.1 Candidatus Neomicrothrix sp. UBA672
TCACCTGCATCACCCAATCCAGGCATTATGTATCCCTTCTCGTTCAATCTTTCGTCTAATGAGGCTGTCCAAATCTCAACATCGGGGTGTGCTTCATGCAATGCAGCTACACCTTCTGGAGCAGCCAAAAGGCAAAGGAACCTAATTGAAGCAGGCTTTTCCTCTTTAACTCTTGACAAGGC
>DBNM01000059.1:576-13358 GCA_002299135.1 Candidatus Neomicrothrix sp. UBA672
GGCGGGAACTTGCAATAATACTCGACCGCTTCCAACGTGTCATGATCTCGATACAAACCCACATGCCCAACTCTTGCATCTGGTATGACCTGAAGAACCCCTTCAAGCAGACCGTTACCCGCACGTAAAATCGATACGACAGACGGAACTTCATTCAGTTGTGGCATTTTAGTTTTTACCAGTGGGGTTTCAATTTCGACTTCTTGGGTTGGAAGTTCTCGAGTGACTTCATAGGCGAGCAAAAAACTTATCTCATTGAGTAGCATCCTAAAACTTTGACTTGTCGTGTCTTTTCGGCGCATCTCAGTCAGCTTGTGTTGGACAAGTGGATGCTCCACCACATGCAGACCTGCTATTGCTTCTTTACCCATACGACAACAATAGGCGATACTCTTCACTCCTGCTTTAAGAAGCGTCTAGATTTAAAGTTAATTCTATTGATCTGTTTCTAATATGGGTCTAGATTGCTCCGGTTGCTTTAGTTTCTAATTTTTGTTTGGACCATTATGACTGAAAAACCTTTAACTATTTGGAAGACGGTGATTCCAGAAAATTGGATTGATTACAACTCACACATGACTGAAGGGTATTACGGCGTTGCCTTTGCAGACGCCTCCGATGAATTTCTCATTCACGTAGGGTTCGACGCGAACTACAGATCTACTTGTGGAACGTTTTATACAGTCGAGGCTCAGATCCGCTTTCTTGAAGAACTAAAAGAAGGGTCGACAATTCACACTGAGACGCTCTTAATTGGGTGCGATTCAAAAAGAATTCAACTCCATCATGCTCTTTACGACAGTGACAACTCAACTCTCGCAGCGACACAAGAAGCAATGCTGCTTCACGTGACAGTAACTAATGGCACCCCAAGCGTCTCTGAAATTCAGCACCCTCTTAAACAGAATCTATTAGAGACTCATAATTTGCACTCAAAAATTGACCGCCCACACTATTTGGGTAACGGAATACGACAAATCAAATGACGGCTGCTTCTTCTAGCACCCAAACCGTCAAGACTCTCCTCGGAATCTGGGCTTTGTTTTTGGCTTTTGCTTTCGTTCAGTTGGGTAACGGCATTCAGAGAGTGTTACTACCAGTCAGAGGGGAAAGCGAGGGTTTTACTCCCTCAACTATGGGACTTGTTATGGCCTTCCATTTCGCGGGGTACTTAATCGGGGCGAAATCTGCGCCTATAAGTTTACGCTCAGTCGGTCATATCAGAGTTTTTTCCGCGATGGCTTCCCTCGCCTCAATTGGTGTGCTTATCAATTCAGCTTTTATCACACCATTTACATGGTGCGGCATTTATTTCATTGGCGGCGTATGCAATGCAACTATTTTCGTGGTCCTTGAAAGTTGGTTAAATGACAGGGCTACTAATGAAAATCGCGGACAAATATTAGGTAGCTACATGGTAGTAAATCTTGGCGGATCTGCGGGAGGCCAACTACTCGCTAATTTAGGTGACGCAGACGGATTTATAATGTTCATATTTTCTTCAGTTCTTCTTTCATTAGCAATAGTTCCTATGACACTCTCCGCTTCATCGAATCCACCCACCCCAACTACCTCTTCGATGCCTTTTTTTGAACTTTACAAACTTGTTCCCTCTGCTGTAGTAGGAACAACTTTTGCCTCTTTTGTTCAAGCAGCCATGTCAAGCATGGCGATAGTTTTTGCTATTGAAGCTGGAATGTCTACGAGTAAAGCAACAATTTTTGTTGGAGCGGGCCTCACGGGAGCAATAATCCTACAAATACCTCTGGGACGCCTCTCTGACAGATTTCCGCGTCGGATAGTCATTCTTTTTTGTATTTTCACTTCAGCTACTATTGCTGTGTTCCAGTTTTTATTATCCAATTCAAATAATCTTCACATTCTTTTGAACCTACTATTTGGGGCATTTGTATTTCCCTTATATGGACTATTCGCAGCTTTGGCCAACGACTGGATACCTACTCACAAACGAATTTCAGCATCTTCAACACTTGTTCTTGCCAGCAGTTCGGGTGCGGTCGTAGCACCTCTAGTTATCGGTTTTTTGTTGGGAAACTTCCCACCTTCTTCTTATTTTCTTGCTAATGCAGCCGTTCTTGTATTTATTGGTATCTATATTTCTTACCGCACTCGCGTTAGAGAAGCAGTACCTGTGGAGAAGCAATCACCTTTCGTTCCTTTAGGGGCCCGGTCTGGAGAAATTGCTCACTCATTGGGACGCTGGATCAGAAACCCGCTTGCGGTATGGCCAAGAGAGAAACCTGATTCGAACTAATAGCTATTTCTTTAGATGCTCAATGAGTGCCGCAAAACCCGAATCTTTTTCAAGTTGAGATCGGGGAACTGTTTGTCCGATAAGAGTTCGCCTCCTCAGTAGGTCCTCCGAATCGTAGATGAACTCGTGCTTTTTCATCACTGAGATTTCCGCAAGGCAATAGTCAATATTTTCACTTAGCTTTTCCGCAGATCTGGGGTCGTTAGAGATATTTTCTATTACGTCAAAGGAGCGTGAACCGTGTCGACGCCAAAGTTCTTTTATTACATCCTCTTCAATCCCGTTTTTCTTTGCAGCATGGAAAAAAATAGACTTTTCTGCACCAGACGGTTCGCCATACCAGCGATTAGTCGGTTTTGAAGTTTTGTATCCAAGATCTTCTAATGAACTGACAACTTCTTCGCCAACATTTAAGCAATCAGAGAGTTTGCCTCCCAATACCGAAATCATTCTATATCTACGGTTTGTTTCAACTTCATGTCTCCTTGACAGTTCAGTCCAATCCTTATCTTGGTCTACTCCACCTTTTGGGATTACAAGTGGTCTAACACCAACTCTTTGAGCAATCACATCTTGCGCATTAAGCGGTTTAGAAAGCGAAAGTTTTGTATTTGCCTCTTTGAGTAAGAAATCTATGTCGTCACTACTTACCGAAACTTCGTGTTGTTTAACGCGTTCATCAGTTGTTCCTATAACAGAGCATTCACCCATTGGTATGACGTAGAAAAGACGCTTTGTCTCATCAAAGAAAGCCAGTATCCGTCCGGAATCAGTGACTCGAGGAACTATCAGGTGAACACCTTTGGAAAAAACAAGGTTGCTTTCGGTTTTAGTGTTACTCATATTGCAAATTTCACTTACTTGTGGGCCAGCGGTATTTACGAGTACATCAGAAGTTGTTTCAAACTCTTGATCCAATATTTCGTCTTTTACTTTTAGATGCCATCTCTTTTTCAAATAGTCAGCTTCCAAAACGGTCATGTAGTTACTCACTGATGCCCCTCTCTCTGCAGCATCTACGATCATTTGAATAACGAATCTTGAATCATTCTCAACAATTAAATGGTCGGAATATTCAATTCCTCCGATTAAGTTGTCAGCTCTAACAGAAGGCTCGAGCCTCTTAATCGTTCGGGGCGATCGGTAGCGCGGTCTTTTAGTAGCAAATTGACCAATACCCCAATATGCATTAGCTCCCAGAGCGGCAAACCACGGAGCGAAAGGTGAAGAGGAATCAAGAGCGGCGAGGAATCTCTTTTCGACTAATCTTGACGGATAAGCACGAGCAAGTCGATTTCTTGAGTGGCATAATTCCATCACGAGCTTCAATTCGTAACTTTCTAAGTACTTAAATCCACCCCACACTAAATTAGAAGATTCCTGGCTAACCCCTGAAGCAAAATCATTCTTTTCAAATAGTGCCACATTCACACCACGAGACCGTAAAGCTAATGTTGAAACAGCCCCATTAATCCCACCACCGACAACAAGTGCATCGAAATGCGTATTTGATATTTCTTTAATATTTTCAGAACGTTTTTTTTCGATTTCTGATGATGTTAATTTCATGGCTCATTAATTGTGTCTGGAGGAAATGCTTTGACGAAACGTCTAATTTCGACTTTTTTAAACAAACCTGCAATTACGTAGGGGTCATTATCAGTGAAATTCTTCACTTGGGAAATATCTTCCATTTCAAGCACTATTAGAGAGCCGCACATATTTCCTTGATCATCTAAAAGAGGACCAGCAAAAACTAGTGGAGAATTCGCTAGATAGCTTAGATGACTTTCTCGAGTGTCCATTCTGAGTTGAATCGAATCTTCTTTATCTAACGCGTAAATAGCAAAAAGCATTTCTACCTCCCCTCAGATCGTACCCTTTGATTTCTAAACAAAAGTTAGTTAATCGTTCTACTAGGGATATTCTCTTATTAAAAGGGAAACTATGAATTCAATTGAATTATTGATTAGTGGGTTAGATTTTGGCGAAGGGCCCCGCTGGCGTGACGGACTGCTTTGGTATTCAGACTTTTTCCAGCATCGTGTATATACAGTTTCCCTTGATGGAAAACGTGAGACTGTCTTGGACTTGGGAGATGAACAACCATCTGGTCTTGGCTGGCTTCCTGATGGTGATCTACTAGTTGTTGGAATGTTGGATCGTAAGCTACTTCGCTATAACGGGAACCAAACAACAGTGCATGCCGAGTTAGACGACATAGCCACTTGGCATTGTAATGACATGGTTGTTTCAAAAAGTGGAATAGCTTATGTCGGCAACTTCGGCTATGACTATGGTTCTGGGGCTTCCGCTGTAACGGCAAATCTTGCAGCAGTTTACGAAGATGGAAGTAAAATAGTAGCTGCAACTGGTCTCAACTTTCCTAATGGTTCGGTAATAACACAGGATGAAAAAACCTTGATCGTTGGGGAAACTTTTTCTTGTAGATACTCAGCGTTTTCTATTCAATCTGATGGAACTTTGAGTGAAGGTAGGATTTGGGCGGAAATGCCAGGGCGTTTACCAGATGGCTGCACTATGGATAGTGAAAACGGAATATGGTTTGCTGATGCATTTACCTCACAAGTTGTGAGAGTACTTGAAGGTGGTGAAATAACTGACGTAATTGACCTACCTCAAAGAACTTTTGCATGCATGCTGGGTGGCAATGACGGTAAAACACTTTTTATCCTTACCTCTACAAGTGACCCCGAAACAGGTATCGAGCCTGGTGAAGGCGCTATCTATACCACTCAGGTGGAAATTCCTCACTCTGGAATGCCATAGTCCTATTCTGGGAATCTAATTAAAGGAATTACTCTTTCTGTTCGTTTCTGATAGTCGTTATACCATGCTCTATCTTCGCAAAGTTGATCCCAAAGCAGATCACGCTCATCCCCCTCTAAAATTTCAGGAACGGAAATATACTCAGCCTCTTGCGTTCTGATTTTTACTTCTCCATTAGAATTTTTATCTCTCAGATTAGCCAACCAATCAGGTTCTTTATCCGCGCCAGCGAAGGAACCAACAACCACTCTGTGTCCATCCGCATCACGCCAAATCGGAAGTGCACACTTATGCTTGTTACCAGAACGTCTTCCTGTTGTAGTCAAAATTATGTGATGCATGCCGACCTGTTGCCATACATTGTCGTCTTCACTGGCCTCTAATGCTTCCACATGAGCATGTGAAATCTCGACTATTTGTGAGTGAGTTGGTGTATCCCAAAATTGTTCGATTTTTTGATTCTCCGTTCCCATATCAAATCCGCCTATCTTCTTCCTTCCAATATGGTTCCCTTAGTGGCTGTTTTTGAATTTTGCCCGTTCCAGTTCGTGGCAATTCGTCAAGAAAATCGATTGATTTCGGTGATTTGTAACCCGCTAAATTTTCTCGACAATATGCGATCAATTCTTTTGCTAAAGAATCGAGATTTTCTTCACTATCCCCCGGAACCACTATGGCTTTCACCTGTTCGCCAAATTCTTCATCTGGGATACCTATGACAGCCACATCTTTAACTTCTGGATGACCACCAAGAACACCTTCAATTTCTGCAGGATAAATATTAACCCCACCAGAAATTATCATGTCTATCTTTCTATCACTCAACCACAAGTACCCGTCTTCGTCCAAAAAACCGATGTCACCAAATGTGAAAACACCTGGTTCTAGGTGTGCTGCTTCTGTTTTCTCGGGAGCGTTGTGGTATTCGAAATCTGTTCCCATTAAGTTTCTGAAATACAGGGTTCCCTCTTCTCCACTTTCACAACGTTTACCAGATTCATCGACGACTATCGCTTCGATAGTCTCAAGTGGTTTTCCTAAACTTCCGCCTCTCTCTAGCCATTCTTGGGAACTTATAAGTGAAATTATCCCCCCTTCGGTGGCGCCATAGTATTCAGTTATCTTTTCCCCAAACCAGTCGATCATTCGTGTTTTCACTTTCGGTGGACACGGTGCTGCGCCATGTAGAACTGTTTCAAGAGAATCACCGGTGAAATTTTCTTTTTCCTCATCAGATAAGTCCAAAAGTCGCTTAAATTGAGTAGGCACCAAGTGAACATTTGTTGCTTTATGTTCTTCCATCATTAATAGCAATCCTGCCGGATCAAATTTGTGTTGCATAACAACTGAAGAACCAGCAATCATGGGCAACCAAGAAAATGCCCATTGTGCAGAGTGGTAGACAGGACCACAAAGCGCAGTTACACCTGGCACTGGCAACATGGCAGCAAAACCCGCGGCTACCAACTGCATAATGTCTGGAGTGACACCTGGACCAGATTCTGTTAGACCGCTTCGAACACCTTTTGGTCTTCCTGTTGTTCCAGAAGTGTAAAACATTGGCCCACCGAGAAGCTGATCTTCAGGCTCTTCGTCCGATTGGGCTCGTAAAAATTCCTCATAATCAATGAAATTTGAATTAGAGCCCCCCCCTACCTGTAAAACCAAAGAAACATTATTAGAGCGCGGATCCTTCAGGCTTTTTTTAACTTCTTCCTGAAAACGTTCATCAACCATTATTGCTTTGCAGCCAGAATCTTCAAAAACATACGCAAGTTCATCAGCAACCCAATGCCAATTAACGGGTACATATATAAGACCTGCGTGAGCACAAGCAAAAGAGGTTTCGAACCATTCGATTCTGTTGCCGGCGATAATTGCAACGGCATCACCTTGCTCTAGACCTGATTCTCTAAAACCATTAACAAGTGAGTTGACCCGCTTATCAAAATCTTTCCAAGTTATCGAACCATTATCATCAACTAAAGCAATCTCTTCACCCTTAGTTTCTGCAAAGTCTTTCATTAACATTGACATATGACTACCTTCCGTTCTAAATGAAACTATCCTCAATTGATCCACTTATTATGATCGGAGTTTGCCCCTAAATGTTTTTTTCATGGCAGGCTTAGAGTATGAGTCTCGATATTTCTAAAGATACAGAATTGGAGTCAGCTAGTAAAACCTTCTCTACCTCAATGGTGATATCTGGAATTAGATGCACGTTAACCTATGTAGTGTTCCCTTGGCTGTTACCTCTTCTTGGAGTGGCTGGTGGAATCACAGCAGGACTCGGACTACCCATTGGCCTAGTTGCAATTTTTTTCAATGTGTGGAGTATTCGCAGATTTTGGAAGAGCGACCATAAATTGAAATGGATTGTTGCAAGCATAAACGTATCTGTAATTGTCCTTCTGTCTATTCTTGTGACTCTTGACATTTCGGAACTTTTATCTTGAGTTGATCAAATAAATGTCCACAGCTAAAAAGGTCTTAACAAAAGCAAAAAAAATAACTTTAACCCTTCTCGGTTTTACATGCGTCGCAATAGGAATTGTTGGAATAGTGGTACCAGGACTTCCAACAACTGTCTTCATGATCGTCGCCGCTTGGTTATTTTCAATTTCAAATCCGCGTTTTGAAAAATGGCTTCTCGGACTACCTAAAATTGGTCCCGCTATTTCGAATTTTCGTGAAGGTTTAGGCATGCCAAGAAAAGCAAAATTATTCGCTCTTTCGTCAATATTTGCATTTACTGCCTTAGCTACAATTCTGGTACTGAAAAATCTTTACGTAAGATCCCTTATAGTCGTTGTGGCGCTTTTCGGGATTTGGTACATAATCACCCGTATTCCAACTCGTGAAAACATCACTGACAGCAATTGAAAATTCACATTTTTAATTATTGAAAAATTCTGAATAGTCAGGACCTGCTCTCAAAGAATGCCCACCATCAATAGTAAATATTTGACCAGTGATCCAACTCGATTCTGATCCAAGTAGAAACTTTACAAGAGAGGCCACGTCTTCGGGTTTACCAACTTCACCTAACGGTATGTTTTCCACATAACTCTTAAAGATTTCGCTGTTGCGTGGAATCACTTCCATTATTTCTGTGGCTATGAAGCCGGGTCTAACAGCATTGAACCTAATTTTCAGACCTCCGTACTCGTCGGCGGCATTTTTCATCATCGTTTCTATTCCTGCTTTTGAGACCGTGTAAGCCCCGAAATAACGGTGAGTGAGGTTAGAGGCTATTGACGACATACCAATAAAAGACCCTCCACCATTATTGGCAAAATAAGGGATCGAGTGTTTCACGCAATGCATGGTGCCTAAAATGTTCAATTTTAAAGTATCTAGATATTGATCTGTATTCAGATCTTGATATGACCCAAGTCCAATCGCTCCACCTGCATTAGCCACCACACCGTCTAAGGTTTTTGAAGGTCCAGCTGCTTTTGACAAGCACTCTTCAACAGATTCTTCGTCTGTGACATCACAACTCAGATACTCAACTTGCGCATTATGAGCAGATTTGATTTCTTCACTAGCGATTTGAAGAGTTTCCAGAGTTCTACCACAAATAATTACATCCGCACCGTGCCTGGCTAAAGTCTCTGCGCACGCACGCCCAATACCTGTGCCGCCTCCTGTGATCAAAACTCTCATCAAACCAACCTGTTTTCATCCTAATTAAGAAAATTTAAAACTAATAGTCTCAAATGCGATACTATATGAATTGTCATACGGGGAGCTCGGACCATCCGAGCTGAGAGGACTGAATCCGAATTGGAGGGCAGTTGACCCGAGTACCTGATCTGGATAATCCCAGCGGAGGAATAGTGAAAAAATACTTAAAGTTCCCGGCAATAGTAATCTTTTTTGCAATTTTTGCTTGTGGAAGTGCTGAAGTGCCTGCAGATAAAATCAAGGAGTCATCCGTAACTCTTCTTACGCATGATTCGTTCGCAGTCTCTGAAGGTTTGTTTGATACTTTCACTTCCGAAACTGGCATAAGAGTAGAGCAACTATCTTTAGGCGACACTGGTCAATTAATCTCAAGCTCTATATTGACAAAGAAAAGCCCGCTTGGTGACGTTATTTTCGGAATTGATAACACATTTTTAAGCAGAGCACTAAATGCTGACATTTTCAGTCCTTACACATCTTCACTTGAGTCGAAGATTATTGATGGACTTACCTATGAGAAATCTGACTATTTAACCCCGATTGACTATGGTCATGTATGCGTAAATTATTGGAAGAGCTCATTTAGCGATTCTTTTCCGCCACCAAGCACTATTAATGATCTGCTTGATCCCTCATATGGCAGTTTGTTGGTAGTTCAAAATCCTGAGACATCGTCACCTGGGTTAGCTTTTTTGCTGGCATCCATTTCGTACTTTGGTAGCGATTGGGTAAATTTTTGGGAACTTCTGACCAAAAATGGTGTTTCCGTAACAAGCGATTGGGAAAGTTCATACTATGGGGATTTCATTGCTGGAGGTGGAAAAAAAGCAATAGTGGTATCTTATGCTTCAAGCCCAATAGCAGAACTTATCTACTCAGATCCGCCGGTTGAAGTCTCTCCGACAGGAATAATCGAGGACACTTGCTTTAAACAAATTGAATACGCAGGGATTCTAAAAAATACTCAAAAGAGACACGAAGCTGAACTTTTGATTGATTTTTTATTATCACGAGAATTTCAAGAAGACATTCCCCTAAATATGTTTATGATGCCAGTTTCTGCTGAAGCCTCCTTGCCTAGCCAGTTCACAAATTATCCTTCAATAGCTAAGGATTTGAATACGATATCGCCAGCGGAAATCGAAACTAGTAGAAACAATTGGACTGAGATTTGGACAGAAACGGTCCTTCGCTGAATTCTTTCTTTCGTGTAAAGCAGTGGGCGATAACCCTGTTGCCCATTTCTTTTCTTGCTCTATTATTTTTCCTGCCTATTTTCCAAATTCTAAAAGAGGCTTCAACTCATTCTTTTAGTCCGGTTCGTGAAATTATCGGCAGTGAAAGATTTTGGTCAATCACGTGGTTTACTATCTGGCAAGCTCTCCTATCAACTATTTTCTCGATTGCTTTCGCGTTTCCTGCTATTTACCTTTTTGCAAAGTATGAATTTAAAGGCAAAAAGATCCTTCGATCATTAGTCACCATTCCCTTTGTGCTACCCACTGTTGTTGTTGGAAGTGCTTTTACTGCCGTATTTACGAGATTTAATATCGATGAGGGTTGGATTAACTTGCGTCACACAGTGTGGGCAATTTTGATTGCCCACACTTTCTTCAATGCCTCTATAGCAATTCGTATAATCTCTACTTATTGGGAAGGTCTAAACAACAACCCAGAGAATCAGTCTCGAATTCTAGGAACTGGCAGGATACATACCTTTTTTAAAATTACCCTTCCTCGTTTGAATCCTGCTCTATTTTCAGCCGCAACCACTATCTTTCTTTTTTGTGTTACTTCATTTGGCGTAATTCTCATACTTGGAGGTCCAAAAAATTCAACAATAGAAACAGAAATTTGGAGACAGGCTATATGGCGGGGTGACATAAGTACAGCAAGTGCTTTTGCTGTAATTCAATTAGTATTCGTTATTTTATTGTCTTGGACTCTTATAAACGCTGAGAAAAACACATCCTCTAGTGAGGATCTTTCTAGAGCAAGAAAAAAGAAACCCAGTAGACGAACTCTGACTTTTCATTTCGCCTATCTTTTCTGTTTGTTCGGCCTACCTATTTTGATTCTTTTTGAAAGATCACTGAGTGCTAACAGTTCTGGTTTATTCGGCTTTTTCACAGGATTAGCGAAACGAACAAATATCATCCCTATAACTCCCCTTGCTTCCCTATGGAACTCTCTGCAGTTTGCTCTACTAGCTGCACTAATAGCTGTTATTGTCGGATTGGCCGCCTCCACAGTCATCGTTCACGGAAGTAAAAAACTTTCCACTTTTTTAAATGTTTCTACCGCTATTCCTCTTGGTGTCTCAGCTGTCACAATAGGATTTGGAATTTTTCTCTCTTTTACTGGCCCTTTAACAAATTTGCGAAGCTCTCAATTGATGATCCCGGCACTTCATGCACTTTTAGGTGTTCCATTCGTTGTTAGGAGCGTTGTTCCCTCAATGCGACGTATTCCAATGTTGCTCTACGAAAACTCGCAACTTCTCGGCGCAAACCCCGTTAAGAGCTGGTTTAATATCGATTTCAAGCTTTCCCTTCGCTCACTTCTAGTCGGGGGTGGCTTTTCTTTTGCTATATCTCTAGGTGAATTTGGAGCTACTTCATTCCTACCAAGAAACCCTGAGACTCTCACGGCGCCCTTAGTTATATACAGACTTCTCAGTACACCCGGAGAAGAGCTGCGCGGTCAAGCGATGGCACTTTCAGTTATCTTGGCAACCATTACATCAATCAGTATCTTTCTCGTAGAAAGACTAAGGAAAGCATACTAACTCTCATCAGTTTGTTTCATCAGAGCAAGTTGCCTACTTTGCGCCACAAGGCAACCATCACTATCCCACAGACGGCCCGTCTCAATCATGCTGCCATTTTGTAAATCATCAGTAAAAAAGTGGCCCATTATCCATCCCTCCTTAGGAATGTTTCGGACTTGAACGGATAGTTCTACTGTGGGAACCCATCCCACTCTCCCGAGCTTTGAAAATATCGAAGGTGGGAAAGCATCAGAAAAAAGCGCTAACGCTAATGAATCAACTGGAGTTGAGTCGCAAAATTTTATCCATCCGTACAACTCCGACCTGTCAGTAGAATCCTCCATTTCAGCCACACGAACATCAACTCGTTTTTGGATCGATAGCTTTACACCCTGATTTTCTGCTGACCTCTTTTCACAATTCTCTGGCGGAGGTATCCGTGGTGGCTCAATTTCAATTTTCGGAAAATCTTTAGCCGTTTTCTTAAATTCCCCAAACGCAGCTAAGACCTGCAAAGAGAGAGTTTCTCGTTGTGTAAGTGAGCCGCTACTAGTTGAGATACCGCTTCCTTTACGAAGAATCTGTGACTCAACTTTTGCTTCTTCACCAGTTACTCCAGGTCGTAAATAGTGAGCATTTACCGATAGTAAATTTTTCGACTCGATTTGTTCTTGCATCGCTCGCAAGACAACCGCTAAAAGGTAACCGCCATTTGGGATATCTCCGATATTCCAATTTTCATTTAAGGTTCCCGTCCAACAGTTCTCACTTTCTCTTTTGAACGCTGTCTCATTAAAAAATTGTGAAGTCATTTTTTTCCAACACTCGAATCATTGATTAAATAACTACTCTTAGAGCTTCATTTTCAACACGGAAAGAGATATTCGAAAACTTACCAATCTTTTTCCCATCTATTTGAACATTCATTTTTTTCATAAACGAAAACTGTTCATATTTAACTCTTTTATATTTAATCTCTGGGTGTGGGATATGAGTTCCTGTAGAAAGGCGCTTTATTGCCTTGCCAGTTTGAATCATAGATAATTCACTTTCCAACATGTCAAATACTCCATCACCAGGATGGGCCTTCGGTGCTGGATTTGTTTTTCCGTAATGAGCGACATTGGAAATAAAGATTTTTTTTCCTTTTAGCTTGCTGCCAATGAGCATGTGTGCACAAAACCAGTGAATTTTACCGTCAAGCAATACGCAACCCAGATCTACATCCAGAGTAGTTGCATCCTTCCCGTAAAG
>DBNM01000005.1:0-1773 GCA_002299135.1 Candidatus Neomicrothrix sp. UBA672
AAGCAAGGCTCAATATTGCATGCGCCACCTCTTCAGGTTCTGCATATCTTCGAACTGGAACTCTTCGACGCGCAAATTTTTGTTTAGCATCTTCTGGTATCTCATCTGTCATACCAGTTCTTATAGGCCCCGGTCCCACAGCATTAACTGTTATACCGCTTTCTCCGAGCTCCACTGCCAAAGCTCGTGTGAGTCCAACAACTCCATGTTTAGCTGCGGTGTAAATTGATGCCGCTGCTGAGCCTCCAACTCCTTCAGTTGAGGAAACATTGATAATTCGCGGAGCAGAAGAATTGTTCAAATATGGCAAAGACTCTCTTATAAGGCGCATATGTGAGCTGAGAAGAATATCAATTCCACTCTGCCACTGCTCCTCCATCAAAGGATCGTCGATAGCCACTGGCATCGAGACGCCGGCATTGTTGACAAGAACGTCGATAACTTCGTTGTTTTCGGAACCCCAGCGAGATACATCTTCAGTAACGGTTTTTATTTTTGTTCCATCGGTGACATCAAGTTTCCATCCTCTGGCTTTTCCGCCGCTCTGGCTGATTTCTTCCACAACACTCTCGACGCGTTCTGGGTCAATATCGGTTACAGCTACACATGAACCGTGATCGGCAAACAAATGAGCCGTAGCACGCCCTATACCTGAACCCGCTCCTGTGATTAACACAACATGACCCTCTACGGATCTACTAAGCGAGCTAAGCGTCATGACTTATCTCAATCGGATTGTTGGTGGGCACCAATTGCTCCTTTTTCACGAAGATCATCAATGATCTGCTGATCCAATCCAAGTTCAGCCAGTATTTCATCAGTGTGCTCCCCAACTGTTGGAGCTTTAGTCGGCTCAGGAGGAAGTTCTCCGTCAATATAAACAGGTAAGGGCAACTGATCTGCCCCGATCTCATCTTGAGGGATGAAAGGCATCCTTTGTAAGAACTGTGGATCCTCAGTGACTGTTTCATGGTCGTTAACCGGTGCTATGGGAACATTTTTTTCCTGTCCAAAACTCAACCAGTCAACACTGGCTCGTGTTTTAAAGATTTCTCTTAGCTGTTCTTGAAGTTCAACATTATTACGGGCGTGGTCAGCGTATTGAGAACCGGGCCAACGTTCGAATAAGTCCATTCTGTTTATACCTTCACAAAAATTTTGCCAGAATGCTTTTTCTGAAGCCATAAACAAAACATGACCATCAATGGTTTCGTAGATTTGATAACGCACACCTTCCCACATGCCAGCCAAGCCTGGTGCTCTTCTTTCATAATCATCAGACGGATTTCCTGTCACTTCATCTTCTGGCCTCATATAAGCCCTGTACGTCTCAATCCTGTACCAATCCATATACGCGGCTGCATCTGACTGAGCTACTTCAATTTGTCTTCCTTGACCTGTTTCTCTGGCATTAATAACAGCAGCAAGTATCCCAAGCGCTGCAAGCATAGGGCCCGCATTTATTCCTATATTCGGCATTGAAGGAATTCGTTTGAACCCGTCATCATCAACTACTGGTTCTATCAAACCAGCCCAAGTGTCATAAGCGATTCCGTGACTTGGAAGATCCCTGTAGGGACCTGTCGCTCCGTAGCCTGAAATTGTACAAAAAACGATTTTTGGATTGATCTGCAACAATTCGTTAAAACCAAATCCGAGACGCTCTAAAGTCCCAGGACGCATAGCTTCAACCACAACATCTGCCTTCTCCAACAAACTTCTGTACACCCCAGCCCCATCTTCATCTTTAAGATTTATTGCAATGCTTCTTTT
>DBNM01000005.1:2203-4377 GCA_002299135.1 Candidatus Neomicrothrix sp. UBA672
ACTTCTGCTCCTAAATCGGATAAAAAAGTTCCTACTAACCCAGGTCCAAGAAGTGAGTTTTCTACAACTCTGAGACCCTTTAATAAATCATTGCCGCCCATACGTAAAGTCTCTCCGATGTTTCTTAAATCGACAAGCCGTAAGCTAATCTAATTATCTAAATCTGGAAAAAACAAACTTTTTTGAAGTCGTGGGTTCAAAAGTTTTCGGTTACGGTGCGATAATTAGATTTGACTTGGAGGTGTCAATTGTCCCCTATCGTTATTCTCGCTGGTGTACGAACTCCCATTGGTCGTCTTCAAGGCGGACTTAAATCAATTTCAGCTACTGACCTCGGTGCCACTTCGATAAAAGCTGCTTGTAAAAAGGCTGGAATTGAACCTTCTCAAATTGATTTCTCCTACTTAGGGAATGTGATTTCAGCTGGAATTGGACAAGTTCCGGCTCGCCGTGCCGCTGTCGATGCAGGAATCCCAATGACGTCACCTTCGACTCTACTTAATAGGGCCTGTCTTTCCGGAATGCACGCCATTCATTTAGCAACTCAGATGATACGCCTCCAAGAAGCTGAAATTGTTCTCGCCGGTGGAATGGAGTCAATGACCAACTCTCCATACATGATTCCTGATGCAAGGTCAGGCTTAAGATTCGGCGATAGTGAACTTATCGATTCAATGCTCTTCGATGGCCTTACTTGCACGATTGAAAATTGCTCTATGGGTGAAGCAACTGATCGCTTTACTGAAGAACTCGGTATTTCACGCCATGACCAAGATGCTTTTGCTGCACAATCACATCAACGTGCTGCGAAAGCACAAAAAGATGGTCTTCTGGATGAGGAAATTTGTACTGTCGAGATTCCTCAAAGAAACGGAGACAGTCTGACTGTTAAAGACGACGAGGGGATTCGTCAGGATGCTGACCTTGAATCCATGGCTCACCTTTCTCCCGCTTTTACGAAAAACGGCACAATCACTGCTGGGAATGCGTCACAGATCTCAGATGGTGCTGCTGCAGTAATAGTCACAACAATGGATAAGGCAGACAAACTAGGTATCGAACCTGTTGCTGAAATATTGGCTCACGGGCAAGTAGCAGGACCAGACACAAGTCTTCTTCACCAGCCAAGTAATGCGATCAATGCTGCACTGGACTCAGCTGGAATGAAAGTAAGTGATTTGGATCTTTTTGAAATAAACGAAGCTTTTGCTGCGGTTGCACTTGCCTCTATGAGTGCTCTTGGTGTGAGTGACAAAATTGTAAATGTGAATGGTGGAGCTATAGCTCTTGGGCATCCCATCGGAATGTCAGGAACTCGAGTTGCGCTAACCCTTATCCACGAGCTGAAACGCCGGGGTGGAGGTTTAGGCACAGCCAGTCTTTGCGGTGGTGGCGGCCAAGGCGAAGCACTAATTCTGAAGGTTTAATAATGAACGAAAAAATTACATTTGATTATCCAATTACGAATACGAAAAATGGTGACCTCGCTGGACGTTTCAGAAATGGTGTGGAACTATTCGCTGGAATACCCTATGCATCTCCCCCCGTCGGAGATTTAAGATTTGCCGCACCTGAACCTCCAAAAAATTGGGAAGGTGTTAGAGAGGCCAAACGTTTCGGCCCTGCTTCACCTCAACTGCCCGGCGAAGGTCTAACTGACCGATTTCCTGTCCGTTGGGATGAAGACTGTCTATACCTAAATGTCGTTACCCCTGCATCAGATGACAAAAACCGACCTGTTTATGTTTGGATACATGGGGGCGCTTATAGAAGGGGTCAGGGTGGAGTTGCATGGTATGACGGGACTTCTTTCGCCTCGCGTGGTGATGTGGTAGTTGTGACGATCAACTACCGGTTAGGGGCTTTCGGTTTTACAGAACTGGGTGAACATTTTGGAGAAAAATTCTCTTCTTCAGGTTTGAATGGATTGCTTGATCAAATTGCTGCTCTTAAGTGGGTTCAAGAAAATATTTCCTCCTTCGGTGGAGACCCTGATCAGGTAACCGTTGGTGGAGAATCAGCTGGAGCTTTCAGCGTTGCCAATCTTCTTGCTTCTCCATTGGCGAAAGGGTTATTCCACCGTGCTATAGCGCAGAGCGGGGCTGCTTTCCATATACATGAACCTGAAGCGGGAGCGGATATAGCCTCTGAATTATTGGAAGCGTTGGGGAATC
>DBNM01000005.1:4731-5028 GCA_002299135.1 Candidatus Neomicrothrix sp. UBA672
AGAAATCCTAGATTTACCTGCAATTAAAATTCTTGAAGCTCAAGAAGCCCTAATTGAAAAATGGGGTTTTGCAGCTAGAGGTGTTCAACCCTTCTATCCAGTCTGGGGTCATGAAGCTCTCCCCGAGGCTCCAATAGATCTCATTAATAAAGGATCTTCAAGTGATATTCCGCTTCTTATAGGTACCAATGAAGATGAAATGTCTCTGTATGGTTTTACCGACCTTGACGAGGGAACTCTTTTCCGATACGTGGAAAGAATCGTTGATAACCCTAAAGAAGTAATCGATTCATACCG
>DBNM01000009.1:0-2275 GCA_002299135.1 Candidatus Neomicrothrix sp. UBA672
GCTGGAGCTCTTCTCGCTACTGTCACTGCTTTAGCCCTACCCGACCTGCCTGCTGTTGTTCTGATCCCACTGATAATCTTCGCTGGTGCTGTAGGTGGCGGAATTCTCGGAGCGATCCCCGGAGCTCTTAAAGCTTACGCATCAGTAAATGAGATCCTCAGCACGATCATGCTCAACCTGATGATGGTTCAGTTCATGAACTACCTTCTTAGAGGTCCTCTCATAGACCCGTACGAGCTGCAAGCAGGAACTCGTATACCTCAAACACAAAGACTTTCAGACAACGCTGCCCTACCTTCACTCGCTGGTGACACCAGACTCCACTTAGGGGTACTTATCGCCGTGCTGGCAGCTGGTGTCGCCTATGTTCTTCTGTGGCGTACACCAATTGGTTTCCGGTTAAGAGCCGTGGGTCACTCCCCTAAAGCAGCGAGAGCCGCTGGGATAAATGTGAAACGAAACATAACCTTGGCTCTGACTATCTCTGGTTCACTTGCCGGAATAGCAGGAGCGATTCTGGTTTTCGGAAGCGAAGGCCAACGAATGGTAACGGACGGTTCTGCTACAGGTTTCACAAGCAGCGCAGGATTCAACGGCATCGTCGCAGCATTATTCGGAGGTCTTCACCCTCTATGGACAGTACCTTCAGCTTTTCTTTTCGGAGCGCTACTGACTGGAGCCATACAACTACAACGAGTACTACAAGTACCTTCTTCTCTTGCAGTGGCCATGAACGGACTGATCGTAATCTTTGTTATCAGCAGTTCACATGCCAGAAGTTGGCTTGATAAAACACTTAGTGACTCAAAGCTCTTTAACAAACAAGATGATGCAGGTTCACCACATGAAGAAATGAGTCAAACAAATGGGTGACTTTTTCACGACCAGTGTTCTGGTAGCCACAGCAGCTTCTGCCGTTCGCCTCGCCACGCCGTACCTTCTAGCCGCATTGGGTGAAACTATTGGTCAGCGAAGCGGAGTTCTTAACCTCGGGGTTGATGGCGTCATGATGCTGAGCGCTTTTTTCGCCTACTGGACTGTTCTTGAAACAGGCAACATGTGGTTAGGTGTTCTTATCGCCCTGCTGGTCGGTCTCATAATGGGCGTTCTCTACGGTGTCATAACTGTTTTCTTTGAAGCGACGCAAGGCATAAGCGGAATAGGTATTTTTATTTTCGGTTTAGGTTTCAGCGACCTTCTTTTCCGCCAACAGGTGGGAACACCCAAACCCATACGCCGCCTTCCCAATATTGACATACCGCTCTTATCTGACATCCCCTACATAGGCGAACCCCTCTTCCAACGCAATCTTCTAACCTATGCAGCTTTCGCTCTTGTGCCTGTCACCATGATTGTGCTCAACAAAACAACTTTCGGTCTGAACATAAGATCCGTGGGAGAAAATCCGCAAGCAGCTGACAGTCTCGGAGTATCTGTCGAGCGCACACGCTTCTCAGCGATAATGATCGGAAACGCTTTTGCAGGTTTGGCAGGTGGAGCGCTAGTTCTGCAACTAGGAATTTTCCAACCTCATCTCACTCAGGGAATGGGTTTCATAGCTGTAGCCCTCGTTTACTTCGGGGCATGGAAACCCTTAGGAGTAATGGGTGGTGCATTGCTGTTTGGATTGGTCAATGCGGTTGTTCTTCAATGGAAAGCTCTGGGAATAATTCCTGTGAGTATCTCTGACTTGGCAGGCATGGCGCCAGCTATTGTCACAATAATTGCCTTGGTGCTTTTAGCCAGAAGGGTTAACGCACCAGCGGCTCTGACTAAACCGTTTGTAAGGAGTTAATAGTTCTATTAGATCGGGGGAACCCGTAGAGAAAGGAAAAAATATGAGAAAAAAAATGAGGCTACTAACTAGCCTCTTGGCTCTACTAGGGTCTTTTGTCTTAGTAGCATCCGCTTGCGGGTCGTCTGACGACTCCAGTGATAGTGGCGGTGCTTTAACTATGGCAATTGTTGCACCTAGCGCCTCTGATGATCTGGCTTTCAGCCAGAGCATGGTTGATTCCGTCAACGCACTTGATAGAGAAATCACTCTTTCAATCACTGATGGAACTTTCATCGTTGAAGAAGCGGCAGCCGCTATCCGTGGATACGCAGAAGACGGAATCGATGTTGTTATCGCTCACGGCACCCAATTCGGTGCGTCGTTGGCAGAAATAGCACCTGACTTCCCAGACACCACATTCATATGGGGTACTGCTACAGACACGCAAGGATTAGACAACGTTTTTGCTTACTCACCAGCTTCAGATGAAGGTGGTTA
>DBNM01000009.1:2679-8228 GCA_002299135.1 Candidatus Neomicrothrix sp. UBA672
GCGGGCGATGCTGTGCCATACATAAACGGTTTCACCACTGCTGCTGAAGCTGGAGGCGCTGAAGTAAGCGTCACCTACACAGGCTCATTCGGAGATGTGGCTCTCGCCGCGGAAGCCGCGGAAGCACACCTTGCAAACGATGCTGATGTTCTAACCGGAACAGCTCAGATGGTTGTGGGAGCCGTAGGCGTAGCAGCCGATGCTGGAGTTCCATGGTTCGGAACCCAGTCGAATCAAACCTCTCTAGCACCAGACTTGGTTATAGCCTCACAGGTTTACCATTGGGAAGTAGTGCTTGAAGAGATGCTTGATCTTCGCGATTCAGGCACCAAAGGTGGCAAAGCTTTTGAAATCAACTTGGCTAACGGTGGCCTAGTCATTGAATTCAATGACGGTTATGGCCTCTCAGATGATGTTAAAGCTAGCGCCGATGCGGCAATCGCTGGCATCATAGACGGCTCTATCAATACTGGAGCTTAGAAACCTAAACGAAAAGAGATTTACCCCCGGGAGACGGCAAATGTCTTCTCCCGGGGATGCTCTTATCTGAAGCGAAGAACTTAAATGACAGATACAAACAGCAACCTTCTCGAAATGAGAGGAGTCACAAAACGTTTCCCAGGTGTCGTAGCCAATAACAACATTGATCTTGACGTCCGGTACGGCGAAGTTCATACACTACTTGGAGAAAACGGCGCAGGGAAAAGCACTCTTGTGAAGATACTCTTTGGCCTCTATCAGGCTGATGAAGGTGAGATCTTACTTCGAGGCAAACCAATAGATATCGACTCGCCGTCTGCAGCCATAGATTCACGCGTGGGAATGATTCATCAACATTTCATGCTCGTGCCCACTTTGACTGTTTGCGAAAATGTCGCATTAGGTACTACTTCAGACCGTCGACCTTTCACTGATCTAGAAAGTGTTGCAACTCGTATATCTGATATCTCAAACGAACATGGATTAGCTGTCGACCCGTCGGTGAAAGTCGAACACCTATCTGTCGGTGAACGACAACGAGTGGAAATAATTAAAGCCTTGTACAGGGATGCGGAACTACTCGTCCTTGATGAACCAACCGCTGTTCTTACTCCAAAAGAAGTAGAAGACCTATTTTTGATCTTGCGGCGAATGGCGGACAGCGGAAAAGGACTAATTTTCATTTCGCATAAATTGCGTGAAGTCATGTCTTTAAGCGACCGAATTACAGTTTTACGTGATGGTGAGGTTGTAGGAGAAACCACTCCATCTGCAACCAACAGACAAGAACTAGCTCAAATGATGGTGGGTAGAGATGTGCGACTCACTCCTGACTTACCTGAAATCAAATTAGGCGCGAAACGCTTGGCACTATCGGACTTAACAGTCATTGGAGACAACGAAACTGTTGCTGTAAACAAAGTTTCTTTTGATATTCACGCTGGTGAAATCCTCGGAATTGCTGGAGTGTCAGGTAACGGTCAACGAGAATTAGCTGAAGCAATTGCAGGCCTGAGAGAAATAGAACCAGGCAGTTCAATAGAATTGGACAACTCGGATGTGACCCTATGCAGCACTCATGAACGTCGTGAAAAAGGTCTTGGTTTCATACCAGAAGAACGCATCCCCGATGGAGCTATCCCGGATTTCACTGTTAGCGAAAATCTGGTACTCGTGAACCATGGAGACGAAAATTTCACAAAACGCGGCCTTTTCTCTTTCGATTCGATCAGAAGCCATAACGCTGAACTAGTCAGCGACTTCGACGTGAAAACACCCAGTATCGAAACCCCGACCTCGAGCCTCTCAGGGGGAAACATACAGAAAGTAATTTTGGCTAGAGAACTTTCAGCGAAACCAACTTTTCTACTCGCCTGTCAACCAACACGTGGCGTCGATATCGGTGCAGCAGAATACATACATAACCGTCTCATCGAACAACGTGACATTGGGACAGCGACTCTCTTAATATCTGAAGACCTTGACGAGGTGATCGGTCTTTCCGACCGCATAGCTGTCATGTACGAAGGTGAAATTATTTCAATCGTTTCAGGAGAAGATGCCGAACGGAACAAAATAGGTCTTCTCATGGCAGGCGTGACAGATTAGCTTTCTTAGTGCGTCTAGGTGAACAGAACCCACAAACCTTCAACAAGCCGCCATCCAAGATAAATCATTGCAGCACTAACAAAAACCCAAAAATGCCAGGGAATCTTCTGCGATTTGACTTCTTTATCGTCACCTTCAATAACTCGATTACCGCAAGAAGAACAAGTCCCTACCACAGAAACAGAATTAGGCGATAAATATTTATCGCATGAAACACACCAGGGCATTTTGTGTTTTTAATCTTTTCGTATTGCCAGAATGGCTACGTCATCGGCAATGATCCCCTGATTGAAATCGTTTGCCGAGTCCAATAGTTGCTTGCAGAAAACATCAGGGGAAATCCCGGGGTTCCTTCTAATCGCATCACCGATTCGATCTTCACCAAATTGTTCATCCCCGCGTCGCGCTTCAACCAAACCATCTGTATACATAACCGTCATATCATCGCGCGATAGAGGAATCTCTCTGCTGAAAAAATGTCCATGAGGGTCAAGCATCAATAAAGGTCCGGTCGATCTCAGTGGGCGAACTTCACGTTCATGCCAAAGAAACGCAGCGGGGTGACCGGCAGATGCGTATCTTAAAGTTTCCGCTTCAGTGTCAAAAACTATTACGACAAGCGAAATAAACTCTTCTGTACGTTCAACAGAGACCATCTGATGATTTAGCTCTTCAAGTGCTTGGGCAGGATCGCGAAACTGGCGCAAAAAAGTTCTCAATAGATACTTTGCTTGAAATGCGGTAATCGAAGATTCAATACCTTGACCCGAAACATCGCCTACTACTGCAGCTAGTCGTGTGGGAGAAGCCTGGAAAACATCAAAGAAGTCTCCAGCCATTAAACCGGTACCTGCTTGATATACACGCCCAACATCAAAACCACTGAATTCTGGAAGTTCCTCTGGCGCCAAACGTGCCGCCCACGCCTTGGGCGCTAACTCCTGCTGGTCGAGGGCTTCTTGTGCCCTTCGTTCAATATCAAAACTTTTACGTGCCATTCGAGCTTCTCGAACTGCATTCCTCGCCCAGTAAGTCGATACTAAAGCTGGGATCGCCACCAAAACATAAATTACTGCTGCATCCGAGGCATCTCTGAATGCCGTCACAAAAGAAGCTAAGGACAACAGTCCGTAAAGACTTGCCGAATGAATCTCTTTGCGAAAGGTAGTCCATGCCAACGTATGAGAGTCAGGCGCTTCGTCACTATCAACTCTTTGAACCACTCTGTAGCGTTGCTGAGCTGACCTTATCCAAGCCAGCGTCGCAGCTAGACAAACAATTCCAAGGGCAGTTAGGACTGGGGTCCGCATCTCAAACATTATGATACTCCCCGAATAACTACATCAGTTTTTTATAAAATTTCATTAATTTATTACTCAAAGCGTTTTTTTTACTACTCTGAGCGTCTACGCACTCTTAGTTTTATAGCTGTTGCGCCTAAATTAAGATCTTCCCTAATTTTTCTCTCCAAATAACGCAACCACGTTTTCGGGACTTCTCGATTCGCAAACAATGTGAAAGTGGGTGGATCAGTAGCTCCTTGAGTCGCGTAAAGAACCCTTACCCCACCTGGCGCCGGATGGGCTGCTTGAGCGGCTCTAACGACTTCATTGACTCTTCGAGTCGGGATACGAGTCTGATACTCCATGATACTTTCTGCAAGTGCGGGCCAAAGACGTCCAACGTTACGACCGCTCAGTGCGCTGATTCTAATCACGGGTGCTTGACCAATGAAATGCAGTCGGTCTCCTACTTGCCCAAGAATATCTTCTCGCGCCTCCTCATCACATAAATCCCATTTATTTAATAAAACTAAAATTGGGCATCCCGCAGCATCTACCCTTTCTGCCAGTCTCTGATCTTGATGCGTGATCCCCTCAGTTGAATCAATGATCAGCAAAGAAACGTCTGCCGTGTCCACTGCTTGGAGCGCTCTCACCAACGAGTAATACTCCGTGCTCTCGTCAACACGCGCTTTCCTTCTCATACCCGCAGTATCAATAAATCTCACGGGCCCATTTTCAGTCTCCACGACTGTATCGATCGTGTCTCTTGTCGTCCCTGGCATGTCATGAACAACGGACCTATTTTCCCCTATAAGCCTGTTGAAAAGGGTTGATTTCCCAACATTCGGTCTACCCACCAGAGTAACTCCGATGATTTTCTCCTCTGGCTCATAATCTTCTTCAGGACCTTCTTCAACTGAAGGCAGTTTGTCTACCAGAACCTCCAAAAGATCTCCTGTACCTTTCCCATGTAGAGCACTGACTGGGAGAGGTTCACCTAAACCTAATGACAACAAGTTCCACACTTCTGTTTCGAGATTTTTGTTGTCAACTTTGTTTGCTACGACCACTACTGTTTCTTGCTTTGAGCGTAAAAGGGAAGCTATCTGGGCATCATCATCAGTGACTCCAACTGTTGCATCGACAACAAATAGAACTGCATCTGCTTCTTTTATTGCCTTTTCGCTCTGATCGCTCACTTTTTCATCAAGATCACTCCCTGTCGCCATCCATCCACCTGTATCAATCAGTGTGAATTCTTTACCCGACCAGGAAGCGACTACTTCCTTTCGGTCTCTTGTGACTCCAGGGCGTTCCTCTACTATCGCCTCGCGTCTGCCTAAGATCCGGTTAAGAAGGGTTGACTTTCCTACATTTGGCCTACCGACTATAGCGACTGTTGGAAGCATGCTCATAACCTATTAGCGGTAAGCGCATCTTTAAGCGAAGCACCATCTGTTGGAATTATTTCAACTTTCCTAGGAAGATCAGACGGTGTCATCCCGTCCAAGAACCGCCCTCCGCTTAAACAAACATCAGGCAATAAATACCGATGGCCTTCGGGTTCTTTTGACAATACTCGAATCAGGTCTTCTCCGACCATTAACCCGGTAACTCCAACATTTCCTCCAAAGAAATTATTTTCCACTGGAAGTATCCGAACATCTTCTCTCTCTAAACTTTCTATCAAAGGTCTGATTGCCCCAGCTCCTAATTCACCTGTTAGAACACCAACTGGAGTATCAGAAATTTCACTAACACTCTTATTCTCAACGTTCAAATCTGATCGAGGTGCCCTAAAACCTATAGGTGGGGCTCCTTCCACAGAAGCAAAAAATCCGGATGGCTTATCACGCTTGAAATCATGGTTAGAGAATTCAAGTTCAAAGGCTCTTGCCATTCCGATGCCATCCTCATACATTTCAAAATCTCCGTAGCTTTGAGCTGATGGGAACTCTCGTCCAGCCGCTAGATAATATTCATCTGCAGCGTAAACAAGATGACGCCCTAGATTTTCAACAAAAAAATCTTGCCAAGACTCAACACAGTCAATAACCTCAGTGGCTTCTTCTTTCGTATGTGGACGCATTCTCGGTTCGTTCGTGTACTTGCTAACACCTAAAGGCACGACACACAGACTCGCCAGCTCTGAATACTTTTCAGCTACCCCAGCCA
>DBNM01000070.1 GCA_002299135.1 Candidatus Neomicrothrix sp. UBA672
GAACTATCAGGCATACCAGACGCAAGGGTCTTCTTTACCACGTCAGGAACAGAAGCTAACGATGCGGCTTTGTTGCTAGCCACTGCCTACCGTCGCTCAAATCAAATTTTGGCACTCAGAAACAGCTACCACGGACGTTCCTTCTCAACAGTAGCAATTACCTCTCACAGGTCTTGGTCACCCACCAGCTTGAGCGGCTTATCTGTAAATTATGTTCACGGCGGTTATAGATTACGGAGCCCATTTAACGGATTTGATGATGAAAGCTACACCAAAGCCTGCGTTGATGACCTTGTCCAGGTTTTCGACATGATGACATCAGGAGATGTGGCAACGATGATCGCTGAACCAATCCAAGGAGTGGGAGGTTTCGCCACACCACCCGATGGTTTTTTTGGTGCTATGAAAAAAGAGTTGGACAATAGAGGCGTTCTATTTATTTCTGACGAAGTTCAAACAGGATGGGGAAGAACCGGGGAAAATTTTTGGGGATATCAAGCACATGGAATGGTGCCAGACATGCTTACTTTCGCCAAGGGAGTTGGAAACGGTTTAGCCTTAGGAGGAGTAGTAGCTAGAGCAGAAGTAATGGAAGCGATGCCAGCTAACTCTATTTCCACTTTTGGAGGTAACCCAATAGCATCAGCTGGAGCATTAGCCACAATCAATTACATGCTTGAACACGACACACAAAAAAATTCTAAAGAAATGGGCGAAAGGCTAGCTGAAGGAATAAGTCAAGCAGTTTCAGATTCAACTGTAATAGCCGAGATGCGAGGACGAGGTTTGATGCTTGCCATAGAGACCGTAGTTCCTGACTCCATTGAACCCAATGCACCAGCGGCAGCTCAACTAATGGAGGCTGCTAGAGCTTCAGGTTTACTAATCGGAAAAGGAGGGCTTTACGGAAATGTAATTCGTATAGCTCCACCATTGACTGTCACAGCAGATGAGATAGATGAAGGAATTGCAATCTTGAATGAGGCTATAAAGGATTTAGATAATTAAAGTCTGAACTGAAGGAGGATATATGACGACGCTAATAAAAAATGGAACCGTAGTAAGTGCAACCGGACGTCATGAAGCAGACGTTCTCATTGACGGAGAGAAGATAGCGGCAATCCTGCAACCAGGCACTTCAGCTGCTGATAGCGCTGAATCGGGGGCTGAAAAAGTTATCGATGCGACAGGCAAATACATTGTCCCCGGAGGGATTGATTGCCATACGCATATGGAGCTTCCTTTCGGAGGTACTTTCGCATCCGACACTTTTGAAATCGGCACCCGAGCTGCGGCATGGGGTGGAACCACGACAATTATTGATTTCGCAGTACAGAAGTACGAAGAAAATGTCAGAGAGTGTCTTGATTCATGGTTCGCTAAGGCTGAGGGCGAGTGTGCCATTGACTATGCATTTCATATGATTTTGGGCGGAGTAGACGACGCAGCATTAAAAGAAATGGATGCTTTAGTTGACGAAGGCATAACCAGTTTCAAATTATTTATGGCCTATCCGGGTGTTTTTTACAGTGATGACGGTCAAATACTCAAAGTCATGCAGAAAGCTTCAGAAAACGGGGCGATGATTTGCATGCATGCCGAAAACGGCATAGCTATAGACGTGATAGCTGAACAGGCTGCGGCACGTGGGCAGACAGATCCCGTTTACCATGGAATCACCAGACCTCCGCGACTTGAAGGTGAAGCTACTAATCGCGCCATTCAATTAGCACTTGTAGCAGGAGCACCTGTTTATTTTGTTCACCTTTCAGCCAGCGAAGCATTAGAACGTGTTGCGGAAGCGCGAAACGAAGGACATAACGTGTACGCCGAAACATGCCCTCAATATTTGTACTTAAACCTAGAGGACCATTTAGGCGCACCTGGTTTTGCAGGAGCAGGTTATGTTTGTTCACCGCCGCTTAGAACAAAAGAACATACACATCATAAAGACCTTTGGAGAGGTCTCAGAACTAATGACCTAGCAGTAGTTTCAACGGATCATTGCCCATTTTGCATGAAAGAACAGAAAGAACTAGGACTTGAAGACTTCAGAGCAATTCCAAATGGAATAGGTGGAGTGGAACACCGAATGGATCTCATTTATCAGGGAGTTGTTATGGGCGAGTTATCTCTGGAACGTTGGGTTGAAACTTGTTCTACAACTCCTGCTCGCATGTTCGGTCTCTATCCACAGAAAGGTGTCATCGCCGCTGGGTCTGATGCGGACATAGTTCTCTATGATCCAAATGCCAAAACACACATTTCGGTGGACACCCATCATATGAGCATGGATTATTCTGCTTATGAAGGCTTCGATATAGATGGTCACGTCGATACAGTCATCTCACGAGGAAAAGTACTGATAGAGGACGGTGCTTATCACGGGGCAAAAGGAGATGGGCGTTACTTGCGTCGCGGTCTTTCTTCATATCTGATTTGATTACTAAAAGTAATTGAGGTAACCATGCGCAAAATCACACATTTAATTGATGCACAAAGTGTTGAATCGACTTCAGGCAATGTAGGGCCTGTCTATAACCCTGCCACAGGGGAACAAACAGGAGAAGTTGATCTTGCTTCAGTTGAAGAAGTTGATCTTGCAGTCGAATCGTCCAAAAAAGCTTTCCAAGAATGGGGAAATGTTTCTATTGCAAGGAGAGTAAAACTTTTACATAGTTTCAGAAATCTAGTAGTTGAAAATGAGATAGAGATTGCCTCAAGATTGACAGAAGAGCATGGAAAAGTTTCTGATGATGCAAAAGGAGAGGTTGCTAGAGGGATAGAGAATATCGAGTTCGCTTGCGGATTCGCAGATTCTTTAAAAGGTAGTTATAGCGAACATGCATCAACAGGGGTTGACGTTTACACAGTAAGACAGCCTCTCGGTGTATGTGCTGGAATAACGCCGTTCAATTTTCCTGCAATGGTGCCATTGTGGATGATTCCCAATGCAGTTGCATGCGGTAATACTTTCATTTTGAAACCATCGGAAAGAGATCCGTCCGCTCCGAGATTTCTTATTGAACTGATACAAGAAGCTGGGTTTCCACCCGGCGTAGTAAATCTAGTCAATGGTGACAAAACTGCGGTTGACAGATTATTAGAACACCCAGATGTTTCTGCTGTCAGTTTCGTGGGGTCTACTCCAATAGCTAAATATGTTTATTCAACAGGCACTTCAAACGGGAAGCGGGTTCAGGCTCTTGGGGGAGCTAAAAATCACATGCTGGTTTTACCCGACGCTGATTTGGACCTTGCAGCAGATGCCGCAGTCTCAGCTGCATATGGTTCAGCAGGTGAAAGATGCATGGCAATTTCCGTGGTCGTCGCAATAGGTGACATAGCGGATCCGTTAGTTGATGCCATCAAGTTGAGAATGGAAAAGTTGGTAATTGGCCCAGGAGATGATTCAGATTCAGAAATGGGGCCACTGATAACCAGAGAACATCGAGACAAAGTTGCAGGATATATAGAAGCTGGAGAAAACGAAGGAGCGTATCTCGTTGTTGATGGACGAGAACAGATTTTCGATAATGAAGGATTCTTTATCGGCGTGTCACTTCTTGACCACGTAAAAACCGATATGAGCGTTTACAAAGATGAGATTTTTGGACCTGTTCTTTCTGTTGTAAGAGTCGAAAATTACAATCAAGCTGTCGAAATGATTTCAAGTAATCCTTATGGAAATGGTGCCGCAATTTTCACCCGAGATGGAGGCACGGCACGTCAGTTTCAGCAAGAGGCTGACGCTGGGATGGTAGGTATAAACGTTCCAATACCAGTTCCAGTGGGCTACCACTCTTTCGGAGGGTGGAATGATTCCCTGTTTGGCGATACAACCATGTACGGACCTGAGGGATTAAATTTCTATTCGCGCCCCAAAGTGATTACCAGTAGATGGCCCGACCCAACGACCAGTCAGGTGGACCTAGGTTTCCCACAAAACAACTGAAATCGACGAAGGAGATAAGAATGGATTTTGGTGTTGTTCTTCAGACAGATCCACCAGCATCGAGAGTAATTGATCTAACAACCAAAGCAGAAAAATTAGGATTCTCTCACGGCTACACATTCGATAGTCACGTTCTATGGCAAGAACCTTTTGTAATTTATAGCGCAATGCTGGCTGCTACAAAAACGATGAAGGTCGGACCAATGGTTACAAATCCCGGCACACGCGACTGGACGGTCATAGCTTCTTTATTTGCGACCTTAAACGACATGTATGGGGAACGAACAATTTGTGGGATAGGTAGAGGAGATTCCGCCATGAGAGTAATTGGCTACCCTCCATGTAATTTAGCGACCCTTGAAGAGTCAATTAATGTAATTAAAACACTTGCTGAAGGCGGAGAAGTTGAATACAACGATACGACACAGTCACTTCCTTGGAGGAAAAGTGGTTCTTTGCCGATTTGGATGGCAGCTTATGGACCGAAAGCGCTAGCTCTATGTGGCCGTGTATGTGATGGATTCGTTCTTCAATTAGCCGATCCACAAATTGCCGAATGGACAATAAAAGCCGTTCGACAATCTGCGGAAGAAGCCGGCCGTGATCCTGATGAATTAACCATTTGTGTAGTTGCTCCTGCGTACGTAGGCGATGATTTAGCTCACCAGAGAGATCAAGTCAGATGGTTCGGTGGCATGGTAGGAAATCATGTTGCAGATTTAGTTAAACGATATGGATCAGATGGATCTTTAGTCCCCGAAGCCTTGACTGAATATATAAAAGCCAGAGAAGGCTACGACTATTCTGAGCATGGGCGAGCTGGAAATACTCATACGGATTTTGTTCCAGATGAGATTATTGACAGATTCTGTATTCTTGGTGATGCATCATCTCATATTGAGAGACTCTCTGAACTGAAGGGTTTAGGAGTAGATCAATTTGCAATTTATTTAATGCATGATCAGCAAGATGAGACCTTGGAAGCCTATGGTCAGAGTATTATCCCAGTTTTAAATAAGTAATTATTTAGTTAACTAAAAAGTTTTAGAGGTGATTGTGACTAAAAGAAAGGCTCTTAGAACAGCTTTTACGGTAATAGTTACTCTCGTTCTATTTGTACTCCTGTGGGAAGGTTACAAATGGATGGGTCAACAGACTGAAGATCATTGGCCCGGTACACAATTCGGTTTGCCTGTTTCGACCGATGATTTAACCATGCCTCACGCAAGTGACATTTTTAATGAATTGACTGATGAAATTCGTGCTGGTCGTGAAACTCTACCCATGACTGTTTATCTCGCTAAAAAAGCAGCCTTTACTTTCTTAGAAGCTGCTATCGGATTTTCTCTAGGGGTAATAGTAGGGTTGCTGCTTGCTATTTTCATGTTGAGGTGGAGGTTTGCTGAAAGAGGGTTTTTGCCTTGGATAAATGTTTCTCAGACTGTTCCATTAATTGCATTAGCTCCAATAGTTGTTACTTGGGCTCGCCTTCAGGGATACCCCGACATGGTTGGGATATCCCTTATCGCGACTTATTTGACATTTTTTCCAGTCGCAGTAAGTGGCTTAAGAGGTCTTCAGTCACCTGATAGTAGTGATGTTGAGCTGATGCGTTCTTATGCTGCATCGTGGTCATCTACGCTAATCAAGCTCCGGTTACCGGCAGCCAGACCTTTTCTTTTTCCAGCATTCAAACTTGCGGCTACATTAAGTGTTGTCGGTTCAATTGTTGGTGAAATTTCTATCGGTACTAAAACTGGTTTAGGAAGAGCCATTTTGGATTTCGCACAAAGATATGCAGTATGGCCAGAAAGGCTTTACAGCTCAGTAATAGCTGCCTCCTTGTTGGGTTTATTCGTATTTGGGCTTGTTAACGCTGCGGAATGGTTAGTTATTAAAAGAGGAAGAGAGGTTCTCAAGTGAGAGAAAACAGCGAAAACTTAGAAGAAGCTGTTTCAATCAGAGCAGCTGACAAGGTATTTAATCCAGACAGCGACAATGAAGTTCAAGCTTTATTAGGAATCAATCTGGATATAAAAGAAGGTGATTTTATTTCACTTATAGGTCCTTCAGGTTGTGGCAAGTCGACTCTTTTGAGATTGATTGCTGACTTACTTGTCCCAACAGCAGGACAAGTAAAAGTTTTTGGTAAGACAGCTAATCAAGCAAGATTAGATCAAGATTATGGCATGGTCTTTCAACACTCCGGTCTTTTTGACTGGAGGGATGTTTCAGCGAATATCGAATTACCACTTGAGCTTAAGGGATGGTCTAAAGCCGACCGGCAAGCACGCTCTAGAGAAATGTTAGAGCTGGTCAGGTTGGAAGAGTTCAAAGATCATTACCCAAGACAATTGTCAGGTGGCATGCAACAGCGTGTGTCGATAGCTCGAGCTTTATCTTTTGAACCGCGCTTATTGTTAATGGATGAACCTTTTGGTGCTTTAGATGAAATGACTCGAGAGCATATGCAAGTTGAGTTGCTGCGAATATGGCGTGAAACAGGAACTACTGTTGTATTCGTCACCCACTCAATACCTGAAGCAGCATTTCTTTCCTCAAAAGTGGTCGTGCTCTCCCCAAGGCCAGGGAGAATTCATTCTGAGATAACAGTTGATTTAGGAGATCGTACCGATCAAACCAGACAAGATCCTAAATTCTTTCAAGCTACGACGGAAGTGCGTGAAGCCCTTCGAGCGGTAGAGGCTGGTTGATGAAAAATCGCAGGACAGCTTTTGTTTTGCCTCCAGTGCTTGTCGGCATTATCGGTTTAGCGCTGTGGGAAGGGGCAGTTACAGTTTTTGAAATTAAAGAATTTTTATTGCCTAAACCTTCATCTATTTGGGCTCGGTTAATTGAAGAATGGGGAGTTCTGAGACATGCCACATGGGAAACCGGAAAAATTGCAATAAGCGGATTATTAATTGGAATATTATTAGGTGTTTTATTGGCTTTGATAACTAATCGCTTCAAAGTTTTAAATGATGGGTTAACTCCTTTTGCGATCGCAATAAATGCAACTCCTATTGTTGCACTGGCTCCGATTTTTAATGTTTGGTTCGGTCTCACAGGAACTTTCAGTAATCAGGCTGTAGTGATCGCAGTTGTCTTCTTTCCTGTTTTTATTAATACAGCAAAAGGTCTTAATGAAGTTCATCCGAATGAAATTGAGTTGATGCATTCTTATGCTTCAGGAGATTGGACTATTTTACGTGAAGTGCGAATACCAAATGCATTGCCATTTTTTGCTAATTCGCTTCGTTTAGCGGCTCCTTTATCAGTAATTGCCGCGATTGTTGCAGAATATTTCGGCGGACCTCAAGACCGTATTGGCAATGTCATTACATCTAGTGCAGGATTTGCTAAATATGATGTAGCATGGGCCGCCATAGCAATGGCCTCTGGATTGGGGCTATTGTTGTTTGGTAGTGCTCTTGTTACTGAGAGATTAAGTATGCCTTGGCGAATTTCAGGGGATATTAAAGATAACTAACCCGGGAGGGGGAGGAAAGAAAGAATGAATAAACGTTTTACTAGAGGGGTGGTTGCGCTGGTAGCAGCGGTATCACTTCTTGCTACAGCATGTGGCTCGGATGAAGCTGCTGTGGGTTCGGGTGATTGTGACTCAGTAGACTCAGTCAGCCTTCAACTCCAGTGGGTCACACAAGCTCAATTTGCTGGTTATTTCGCTGCAGTCGATAGAGGCATATACAACGACTACTGCTTGGACGTAACAATTCTTGAAGGTGGCGTAGATATTGTGCCACAACAACAGTTGGCTTCTGGAGCAGTTGATTTTGCTATTTCGTGGGTGCCAAAGGCTCTTGTCTCACGTGAACAAGGAGCAGACATTGTTAATGTCGCTCAAGTGTTCCAGAGATCAGGAACACTTCAAGTTTCTTGGGCTGATGCCGGTATTGGAACAGATCCAGGAAATCTAAGAGGTAAAAAAGTAGGTAACTGGGGTTGGGGCAATGAATTCGAACTTGTCGCAGGCCTTAGGGACGCTGGTGTAGAAGATGGATCTTACGAAATGGTAGGTCAGAGTTTCGACATGATGGCTCTTTTGAATAGAGAAATCGATGCAGCTCAAGCCATGATTTACAACGAGTATGCTCAAGTTCTCGAAGCTAAGAATCCAGCAACTGGTCGTCTTTATGAAGCATCAGACCTTGCAGTGATTGATTGGAATGATGTTGGAACAGCAATGCTCCAAGATGCAATCTGGGCTAGCGGTGAACGCCTAGCGTCAGATCCAGCTTATGGGGATATAACAACTCGATTTGTAGCTGGATCTCTTGAAGGTTGGGCACATTGTCGTGACAACGCTGATGATTGTGTAGGTGCAGTGCTAGACAACGGTTCAGCATTAGGAACATCTCATCAGGCATGGCAGATGAACGAGATTAATAATTTGATCTGGCCATCTCCAGACGGTGCAGGAATGATTAATTCTGACGCTTGGTCTCAGACGGTAGATGTGGCAACATCTTCTGGTGACCTTGAAGCGGCTCCTGATTCAGGTGCTTATACAAATGAGTACGTTGAGGCTGCTTTAGACATATTGAAAGGTAAGGGTGTTCAAACCTTTGGAAGCGGTTGGCAACCAAAGAGCATCACTCTTAACGAGGGCGGCGAATAAGTTAATTACGTAATAAAGTTAAACAGCCCGGCCTGCATAGGCCGGGCTGTTTCGCGTTTCCCAAAATCTTATTGAAAAACACTTTCAAGTGTTACAGCGACGCCATCTTCGTCGTTAGAAGGAGCTACAAAATCAGATGCCTCTTTAACTGAAGGTTCAGCATTTGACATTGCGTAGCCACAACCGGCCCATTTAAGCATTTCAATGTCATTTTGTTCATCACCGAAAGCCCAAGTTTTTTCTGAATCAATTTTTAGTTGCATGGTCAGTTTTTCAAGTGCAGTTGCTTTACTGATCCCAATTGTTCCAAATTCAAAAAAGTCTAAACCTGAACTAGAAATTTCTACCTCATTTCCAACTACTTCACTGATCAGATTACCGAGAGCGGAAAGTTCAAAATCATCATGCCAGGTAAGAATTTTCCTAATCGGTCTAGGGTCAAGATTTAAGACATCATCGATTGGGTCACCGAGCGGGACGCCGGATGGTAAACGTTCAGCCAAGCCAGATTGGGCTTTAACTCCACGTTTAAATTCATATGCAAAAGCGATACCGGGTATCTTTGAGCGGAGACTTCTTACAAGTCTTTCAGGTAGTTCAAAAGGAAGATATATATCTTCGAGTATCTCTTCACTTGGTAAAGCAACTGTCATTGCTCCATTAGAACACACAACAAAATCAACTTCACCCAACTTTTCTACGCAATCAAATGCAACTAACCAAGGTCTTCCAGTAGCGATAACTATTTTTGTACCTACTGACCTTACTTTTGCAATTGTTTCGCAGGTCTTTTCTGAGAGTGAGCCATCAGATCTAGCAAGCGTTCCATCTACATCGATTGCTACAAGTTGAGGTTTTTCAGATTCTCTACTGTTCACTTGGGAAGTTGATCTCTGTAAGTTGCTAGGTCAAAATAATCTCGCCAAAGCGTAATTTTGCCATCAATAACTTCCCAAACCCCACAAACTGGGATCTCGATCCAACTACCACCCATTTCAAATCTGTCTAAACGTTCATTAAAAACCAAATTTCCAGTACTGGATGCACGGTGTGTAGGCCAATCAACATTTGAACAATTCTCAATCATGGGGCCCAGCATTTCCTTAACAGCATTTGATCCAAAAACTTTTCCCATAGGGACATTGTCATATTCGCAATCTTCATCAAGAAGAGCGATAGCAGCATCGATGTTCTTTTTTTCAAGAGCTGAAATAAATGCTTCTACAGTTTCTAAAGGTGTCAATTTTTTCTCCTAGTTCTAATTTGTTAGTTTTAAGATGATTTTTTATCTTGATATTGCACAGTGCGGTGCGTTCTCCCACCAGAAACCAATATATTTTGTCCTGTGATCCATGAGGATGCATCTGATGATAAAAAAACTACTGCAGTAGCAATGTCGTCGGGAGTTCCTAAGCGACCAAGAGGTATTGATGCAGCAATTTCCCTTGCTTTTTCTTCGTTAACATCGACCATTTCTTGATAGGCCTCAGTTATCACTGGTCCTGGTGAAACAGCGTTAACACGTATGTTCCTATCTGCTAGTTCCAGAGCAAATGTTTCTGTCATATTTAACATTCCAGCTTTTGCAGCTGCATAAGGACCAGTAAAAGCAGATCCTCTCATGCCGGCACCTGAAGAAATATTTATAATGCAGCCCCCTTCATGCATTCGGTTAGCGGCGGCTTTTGATCCTTGAAATGCGGTAGTTAGATTTAAATCGAGTTGGCTTGAGAAGATTTCGTCAGGAGTGTCAAGAAGAGTTCGATTACGTTTTTCATCAGTGCCACCGACGTTATTTACCCAAATATCTAGACTTCCAAAAGCATCAATACAGGCGTCACCTATAGCTTCAGATCCTATTTCTCTAATATCTCCTACTATTTCAATTGCTTCGCTACCTAGATCGCGAACCATTTGGGCGGTCTCAGCAACGTCACTTTCTCTTCTGGCATTAATTACTAGGTTTGCTCCAACATCGGCCAATGCCAAAGCGATACCACGACCAATACCTTGTCCAGAGCCCGTAACAACCGCGGCTTTATTATCAAGTTGAAATTTTTTTAGTGTGTTCACGCTAGAGAGGTTACGCTCAAGATCCATGGATGCAACAAAGCAGAGACTAGAAAATAAAGTAAGTGTAGTAATCGGTGGCGCCACAGGTTTTGGTAGGGCAACCATTGAACTTTTTGCTCAACATGGAGCCAAAGTCATAGTGGTAGGTAGACGCGCAGAATTAGCCGAACAGGTGGGAAAAGAATTCGGTGGAAAAGGTTTTGGGTGTGATGTGGTTGAAGATGAGCAGGTAAAAAATCTTGTGAATTCAATTATGGAAGACGAAGGGAAGATTGACGTAGTAGTAAATTATGCGGGATACCAAGAATCAAAACGGATTCGTGAATTAACACCTGAACATGTTCGACCTATGGTTGAAGTCCAGTTGATAGCCGCTACGCAGGTAATTCAGCATTTCGGAAACTCGATGGCATCTAGTGGCGGTGGATCAATCATTTCTACTTCGTCTCTGACTGCACACAACCCTTCTACAGGTCATCCTGTCTACGCTGCCTGTAAACGCGGACTTGAGTATTTGACTGAAATTGCAGCTTTAGACTACGGACCAGATCAAGTAAGGGTGAATTGCATCGCTGCTCATTTAATTGAAACTCCAATGACAGAAGGAATTTTTGAAAACCAACTGGTGATTGAAGCAGCACGTCTTCAAACACCTTTGGGGAGAATGGGCAGTGTTGAAGATATAGCGAATGCAGCTCTTTTTTTAGCTTCAGAAGAATCCAGTTACATTTCCGGTCAAACCATTGTTGTAGATGGAGCTGCTTCTACACAAAAACTTCCTTCAGCTTTCGATATCGAATATTTAGCGTCAGCTCGGCCAGAATTGTTGGAATAATTACTTAATTCCACTTGATCTTAAGTTCTGTGAATCCTCGAAGAATAAATGGTGGAGTTGTAGGAGGGTTTTCCAAAACTTCAATGCTTGTATTTGATGTAACAATTTTCTCTAGAGCTAAACGGGCTTCCAACCGCGCCAGAGGTGCTCCGATGCAATAGTGGACACCCCATCCAAAAGCTAGATGTTGTCTAGAAAGTCTTGGATCGCGGTCAAATCTGATTGAATCAGGATCATTCCATACTTCAGGATCTCGATTTGCAGAAGCGAACATTGCTTGGAGTTTTGTTCCAGCGGGAATCATTGAATTACGAACTGGACAAGTTTCTGAATTAGTTCTAAACAAACCTTGAACTGGTGAGTCGAACCGGAGAAATTCTTCAACAGCAGGTTCAATCAATTCTGGTTTATTCTTCAGTTCTTCAAGTAGTTCTGGCTTTAGAGAGAGTCGGTAAACCATAAGAGCAAGAAGACTTGCAGTAGTTTCATGTCCAGCAACAAGTAGTTGATGGCCTAAACGTTGAATTTCTTTTCTAGAAAGGTCTCCGTTTGAAAAAGCGATTGTCATTGTAGAAATAGCATCATCGGGAAGTTGGTCACCTTGATCCATCAACGTGAGTCTTGTTTCTACAAGATCGTCTATATAAGCCCAGAGCTCATGATTAGCTTTATCAACAAGTTCCAGATCTCCACCCCCAAGACCGGCGACTATGTCATCAGCCCATTTATGGAATCTTTCTCTATCGTTTGGATTGACACCAAGAATTTCAGCTATAGCGAGTGCAGGAAAAGGAAATGCGAAAAGTTCCACAAAATCTCCTTCTCCGGGTTGCTCAAAAGTTTTCCATAGGTCATCACGGATTGTTTTAAGTTTTTTTTCTAGTAGACGCATTTTTGAAGGAAGGAAAACTTCTCTGAGCACCTGACGTTGACGTGCGTGGTCAGGATCGTCGGTTGACCCTAAAACGCCACCTTTTTGATAAAAAACACCGGGTCCATCAGAGTTGCCCCATATTTCCGGTGATTTTAAAATTCCAAGGACATCGTCATGTCTACTAACTACGTAAAAAGGTGGGTTAAAATTTTCTTCATGGTGGAGAGGGCACTCTTCGCGCAAAATTCGGTGGCCATCAGACGGCTCTAGATCGTTAGCTCTTTCTATATGAGAATATGCCACAGTTCTAGGTGTGTTTCTTTGGCTCTCGACTCCAATTGATGTCAAAGTCTTGTGCCACATCCAGGACTGTTAATGCTCGTCCCATTCCAACGCAAAAACCTATTGTGACTGTTAGTTCTAGAATTTCTTCTTCAGTAAAATGTTCCTTCAAGCGGATAAAAAATTCGTCATTAATAGTTTTATGATCAAGAGCAAAACACTCCGCGTATTCGATTGCTAGTTTTTCACGAATTGTAAAAGATTGATTTTCCTCATATAAGTGAACTGAATGATAGTGATCTTCATCAAATCCTTGCTCCATCGCCGATGCAGCTCTTGTGTTCAGTCATATATCGCATGCGTTAAGTTGTGCGATTCGCATCCTAGCGGCTTCACGTTCACGTACAGGCAAACCGCTTTTTTCGTAAACAGCTTTGCTTAAAGCATGCACTCCTTCTCCCATGTGAGGTGCGATCGACCAGACCCTACTCATCTCATGTCCTTCACCTTCAGGAATTTCTATACGCGCCATATGGAGTATCTCCTTTATTTATTGATAGTTTTCCATGAACTTATTAAATAGAAATAATTGAGACTAAAAATACCAGAGATAAAGGAAGTTGGAAATGGAAAACTGGATTACAGATAGCCCATTTAATGAAAGATTTCGTTATTACACACGTGGAAATGCAGATGAAGTAGGACCAGATCCTTGGAGCCCCCTAGGTTGGACAATGGCTTGGGAGAAAGGTTGCTGTCCTGGAGTCGCAGGCGGATATGTGGAGTATGGGGTTTTTGATCTAGACGAATTTCCCCACGAGGCACGTAGTACTTTTGGACTTTGGGGGGGATATTTCTACAACTGTCTTTCAATGACCTGGGTTTTTGGAGTTCGAATGCCTGGAGCCACTCCGGAGGCAATAAATAAAGCATATTTCGGCGAACGTTCCGATGTTCCCGAATATGAAGAACACCCTGAAGATATTAAAGAAGAAGCTGAGGAATTGGTGGCTGAAAGTATGGCCTGGGTAATGAGCACCAATGATTATCCAATGATGGAAGAAAGATCCAAAGTGGCTCGAGAGACTGTGAAAAATCGTCCGAATCATAGTGAGTCGTCTGATGAGGAACTGGTCGAGTATGCGCGTGAGATGGTTGAGTTGCTTGAATACGTCTGGGTGCCATCTTGTGTAGCCGCACTAGCTTGTTCGCTTGGACCAGGTGCAGTTCAGGCTATTTGTGATGGAATCGGACGTTCGGATGATGCAGTGAAACTAATGTCAGCAGTTGGAGATGTTGAATCTGCTGAGGCTTCATTTCGTATGTGGGACTTGAGTAGAATCATCCGAAATTCAGAGGAACTTTCACTTATTTTTGATGACGGCAGTGATGGCGCATTAGGAAAAATAAAATCTTTGAATTCAGATGACGCAAAAAGTTTTATTACAAATTGGGAAGAGCTAATTGATGAATGCGGGCATCGTGGACCTAACGAATGGGACATGAGATCACACTCTTGGACGACAAAGCCCGAACTGCCACTGGGTATGTTGGAGAGGTTACGATTTCAAGAGGATGATAAGTCGCCTCACATCGCATCTGCAGAGTCAGCTAAAACACGAGAAAAACTAACTGTCGAAGTATTAGACCTCGTAAAAGATGATGAAGAAACCCATGGAAGTCTTGCTGCTGCGATCAAATCTGCTGCTCTTTTCTTTGGATATAGAGAAATGGGAAAAAATGCGGCCATTCGATCTATCCACGAAGCAAAGTTAGCGATGATGGAGTTAGGTAGAAGAATGGTGGAAGTGGGAGCTATTGATGATCTGCAGCAACTGTTTATGGTTACTGAATCAGAGCTAGATGGTTTCGTTGCTGATCCTATGTCAATGAGGGACGTCATTTTAGAGAGAGATAAAGATTTTTCTTTTCTTCACGAAGTCGAACCACCCTACATAGTTGATGGGAAAGTTGGCTTACCACCAATTTCTGAATGGCCGAAGAGAGGTTTAAACAAGTCTGGTCCGGCGGAAGCAGGAGAGGTGCTTCAAGGTAGTGCTGGCTCACCAGGTATTGCTACCGGTACAGCCCGGGTGATTTTGGATCCAAGTGATGCTTCTTCGCTTGAACCTGGTGATGTCATGATTGCCCCGACAACTGATCCATCTTGGACGCCGTTATTCATGACAGCTTCAGCTGTTGTGGTAAATGTAGGAGCAGTTGCAAGTCATGCTGCGATAGTAAGCAGAGAGCTTGGAATTCCCTGTGCAGTTTCAGTAGCAGATGCCACGGATCGTATAACCGATGGTTCTACTATCACAGTAGATGGCTCAACAGGAACCGTAACAATAGACGGGTAAAGTTTACGAAATTCAATCAGTGAAATAGCCACCGTCAGGGTGCAGAATCTCTCCTGTCATATAGGAAGATTCGTCAGATGCAAGGAAGAGAGCAGTATTTGCTACTTCAATGGGAAGACCTCTTCGACCCATGGGAACACTCTTCAGCGTTTCCTCGACTCTTTCAGGAGGGGCAATTTCAAAAATAGTAGTCATGTGAGTTTCAATAAAACCCGGTCCGATAGCGTTCACTCGAATATTTTCAGGAGCAAGTTCGCGCGCAGCTTTTTTAGTAAGCATCCAAACTCCAGCTTTTGAAACGACATAAGGAGTTGGTCCTGCATCTGGATGTTTTGCAGCAATTGATGCAAGAGTAATGATTGAACCACCCTTACCTTGGTCAATCATTATTGATGCTGCAGCCTGTAAAGCAAAATAGGTTCCTGTTAAATTGACATCTATAACTTTTTGCCATTCTTCAAGACTTCCATCTACAAATTGTTGAGCTGGGTTTTCAATTTCCTGAGCTCGTTTTATTGCCATTTTAACTTCGGCTTCTCGGTCACCTGAAAGATAGTCCTGATGGGTAATGCCAGCGGCAGTAACCAGAACGTCAATTGATCCAAATTCTGTTACAGCCGCTTCGATCATTTCTTGGTTGTTGAGACGATTTACTGCATCGAGATTTACAAATATTGCTCTTCCTCCAGCATCTTCGATCATTTTCACAGTTTCCACTCCAGCCTCTTCGAGCAGGTCTGCAACAACGATTCCCTTTGCTCCTTCTTCAGTAAAACGTAGAGCCGTAGCTCTTCCTAGACCATTTGCACCACCAGTTATTACGGCTACTTTTTCATTCATTCTTGCCATGACTTAACCTTACATCGGCTTCAAGTCGACTTCTGTATCAAGATTGCGTAGCCTACTGGTATGACTATTGAAGAAACCGAACATGAAGAAGAGTCTGTATCGCTAGAGCATGAATGCCCTGTAACAACAAGTTTTATGGAACATAAGGTTCAGAGTGAACCTTGGGAATTTATCTCAGAACTACATGAGAAATGCCCAGTCCATAAGGTGCCCGAAACAGGAGTTTGGCTGATGGTTAATTATGAGGCTTCAAAAGAAGCTTTATTGACACCTGAGATTTTCTCCAGCACTGTCCGAGCAGCTGCGGGCCATCAGGCAGAAAAACTTCGACTCCACCAAGAAATCTTGAGTAAAGAAGGATGGGGACATGTTTTAACTCTGCAACGCACCGACCCACCTGTGCACACCCACTATCGCAAGCTTATAAATCGTGTTTTCACTCCTAGAAGGGTCGCTGCTATGGCGCCAAATATTGACTCTGTAGCAAATTCTCTTATTGATGCATTTGAGGAATCAGGAGAATGTGAATTTGTAAGTGAGTTTGCAATGCCTTTACCAGGAATAATTATTACTGAACAACTGGGTCTTGACAGGAGTCAAATTTACACATTTAAGAAGTGGGCAGATGCAATGCTTGCACCTTCAATGCGACTTCTTACAGAAGAAGAAGTTAGAGAAGTGGCGGAAATAGAGTTAGAAGCTCAAAGACATTTTGCACAAGAGTTTGAAAAAAGACGTGAAAACCCTTCAGATGATTTGATTTCCGCACTAGTTCATTCACATGAAGAGGGTGAAGAACCACTTACAACTGCTGAGTTGCAAAACTTGATGCACCAGTTAATTACCGGAGGTTTTGAAACCACGACTAGTGCATTGGCACACGGGATTTGGTTATTGATTGAATACCCAGAAACACAAAAATTGCTTAGAAGCAAGCCTGAACTTCTAGAAAACTTTATAGAAGAAGCTCTAAGATTTTGGAGTCCAGTTCAAGGTTTGGCACGTATGACTACCGAAGATACAGAGGTTTGCGGCACAACTATTCCTTCTGGATCTATGGTTTCAGTTCGGTACGGCGCGGCGAACCGTGATCCAGAACAGTTCAAAAATCCAGAAGAATTTGATATTACACGAAATGATAATGGTGGACATTTAGCTTTTGGATTTGGTGCACATTTTTGTCCCGGAGCTTCTCTTGCTCGTCAAGAATTAAAGAGTGCTTTTACAGCTTTATTGGAACGTAGTGAATGGTTTGAATTCGCTAAACCGTTATCAGACCCTGCCCATGAACCCAGCTTCTTTTTACTCCCTCTAGAAGAGATGCACATTAAAATCAGATAGAGAAGAAATCTATTCGTTATAAATTTCCATAAGAGTTTCAATTATTTTTCTTAGACCAATTAATCATGTTTTAAGAAAATACTGATCGTGTTATCCATTCAGCCACTAACGCAGGTTTTTCTTCTTCTTCTATTTCAACAGTAATTGTCCGAGTAATATTCACAGCAGCTGGTTCTTTCAACTCCACTGATGAAATAATGCTCTGCGCCCTTACTCGTGATCCAGCTAATACAGGATTAATGAAGCGAATTTTTTCAAACCCATAATTGATTCCCATAACTTGGCCTTCCATTTTAGGCATTTCAACAGGGAGGCTTGTTGTTAGATGAACAAGAAGAGAAAGGGAAAGGAAACCGTGAGCTATTGTCCCACCAAAAGGAGTTTCTGCCAAAGCTCTTTCTGGGTCGACATGAATGAATTGGTGGTCAATTGTCGCATCAGCAAAAGCATTAATACGATTTTGGTCTACTTCAAACCACTCTCCGAAACCTTGATCAGAGCCCTCTAGTTCTTTTAAGTGAGTAAAAGCATTTTGCAAATTTGAAGACATTGTGACTCCCTCATGAAATATTAAGATTTGTAGTTTCTATCATGCCCGATCTAGACACCGTGTGGCTACTAATGAGAATATTGGGTATGGATGCTTATAAGGCTGTTGTAGAAAAACGTGATAAAAGAGAATTTGAGAGTCGCCCAATTCCTGAAGAAGTTTTATCGAAAGTGCTTCAAGCGACAAGGATGGCAGGGAGCGGTAAGAATAGGCAAACGGGCCGGATTGTAGTTGTAACAGATCAAGAAGGTAGAAATTCTGTTGCTGATAGTGGAGATTTTGGCGATTGGATAAAAGAAGCTGCAGTTGCATTAGTATTCGCAATTCATTCAGATGGTGGACTCAGACCAGATTTCGATATAGGCAGAATGGCTCAGAACGCAATGATTGTTGCTAATTCTGAAGGTTTGTCAAGTTGTCCGATGACTGTTTATCGTCAGCAAGAGCTCAGAAATGCACTAAGTATTCCTGATGAGTACGATGTACCGATGGTTGTAGGTATGGGTTTTGCTACAAATAGTTCTAAAACGTCTCGATCTCATCCCCGGATACCACTAGAGGACATGGTTTATAGAGGGACTTGGCAGACACCTTAACTGAATGAAAAGATTTTGTTAGAAGGTTTGTGATAGAAGTTAAATTTGTTTAACCATAGTTTAAAATTAGAGTACTGATTGTTGGGAGGTGCGAGTATGAGCAAAGAACGTCTAGTAGCTTTCGGTCAAAGAGGGCTTGAGCACTTCCAAAATGGGACACAAGACCGTGTAGACCAAATCTTTCAGGTTCCAGCTGAAAATTACACAAATTCCGATAAATGGAATTTAGAAATGGAAAATGTTTTTCGTCGGTTGCCTCTTGTTTTGAGTTGCTCATCAGAACTCAGTGAACCGGGTTCCTATCACTCAATTGAGGTTTTAGGAGTTCCTGTTTTAGTAACCCGAGGGGAAGACAGAGTTATAAGAGCATTTCTAAACTCTTGTACGCATAGAGGAGCAATGGTTGTTCCAGAGGGAACAGGATCTTCGAGACGTCATGCTTGCCCCTATCACGCATGGACATACAACTCTAAAGGTGAGTTAGTTGGAGTTTATGAAGAAGAACACTTTGGTCAAATTGATTATGATTGCAACGGTTTAGTTGAGCTTCCTTGTGATGAACGTGCTGGACTAATTTGGGTGACTCTAAATACCAACCCAGTAGTTGATATTGACACTTTCTTATGCGGCTATGGAGAAATGTTGGAATACCTCGGCTTAGCTGATTGTCATGTAGTTGGCAGACAAGTAATTGAAGGGCCGAATTGGAAAATTGCATACGATGGCTATCTAGATCTATACCATCTTCCGGTCTTACACAGAAATACTTTTGGACCTGAAGGAGGCGGCCATGCAGTCTATGACTCATGGGGGCCACACCAGAGAGCAACAAGACCCGATGTTTATTTTTCAAAACTTGAAGGAAGAGATGAAGATGATTGGCTAATCTCGGAGTTAGTTGGTGGGGTGTGGACAATTTTCCCTCATGTTTCAATCGCCGGTTTTGATGCGAATGGAAAGATATACATGCTTTCGCAGTTATTTCCAGGAGCAACACCAGGAAGTTCGAAAACGATTCAAACTTTTCTACACACTCAACCACCAGATGACGAACAGGCTGATTTAGTTAAAAAACAAATGGATTTTTTGCGCATTGTTGTTGAAGATGAAGATTATTTCACAGGTCTTCGTTTACAAAGAGCTTTAAATACCGGAATGAAAGAATTTGTAAATTTTGGTCTGAATGAAGGTGGAGGTCAACGATTTCATCAGTTTCTAGAAAAAATGTTAAATACAACTAATGATGAGGTCTCCACTTTCTTGAAAGATTCAGCAGAGAAGTAGTATCAACAAATACAAACAAATAAAGGGGAGATGATATGACAGGACCTTTAGAAGGAATTCGTGTTGTGGATCTTACACAAGTTGTTTCTGGGCCTTTTGCTACCATGTTGCTTGCTGATCAAGGAGCTGAGGTAGTGAAAGTAGAGCCACTTGGGATAGGAGGCGATGTAACGAGGTTGCCCTCATTCGCAAAAGCCGGAATTTCAGCTCTTTTTGTTAACAACAATCGTGGTAAGCGTTCTTTAGCGGTTGACCTCACGAAAGAAGAGGGCAAGCAGATTGTCATTGACTTAGTAGAAAAAGCTGATGTCTTCATCCAGAATTTTCGTCCAGGAGCTATCGAACGTTTAGGTCTCAGCTATGACGAATTAAAAGCAGTGAATCCAAAGTTGATTTACTGTTCAATAAGTGGCTTTGGCCCAGATGGACCATACTCAGACAGACCTGTTTTAGATCCAGTTATACAAGGCTTAACTAGTATGGTCAGCCGTCAATTAAATCCACAGATTCCGTTTCCAGATTTGGTGAGAAATCTTGTTGCAGATAAAAGCACTGCTTTTACATCTGCTCAAGCAATTACGGCAGCTCTTTTTTCACGCGAAAGAACAGGGGAGGGGCAGTTTTTGCAAATTCCTATGCTTGATTCATGTCTGTATTTTTTCTGGGTTGACGGCATGATGGATCTAACGATGTTGGACGAAGATGTAAGCCCTGGCATCACACTCGCAAAGGTATACAGCATTACCAATACTTCAGATGGTCAACTTATTTACTTTGCAGCTAGTGACAAACAAAGATTCGGGCTTTTACGTGCCTTGGGAAGAGATGAGCTTTGTGAAGATGAAAGATTTAGCAGTTTGGCAGCAATTTCTAATCCAGAAAATTTCGCTGCATTAGGGGAGATCGTTGCAAAGGAATTTGAAAAAGTTACCAATGATGAAATCATCCCAAAGCTTATAGAGCATCAAGTTCCATGTGGACCTATTTTGGAGGGTGAAGAAACACTAGAAGACCCTCAGGTTCTACATAATGAAGTATTGAGAATTTGGGAACATCCAGAAGCAGGAAAAATCCGACAACCAGTCCCTGCAGCTAGATTTTCGGATACACCAGCGGAAATGCGAGAGTCGGCAGCATTATTAGGGCAGCATAACGATGAAATATTGGGTGAGCTAAACCGAGATAAGGAAACAATTGACAGACTTCGGGCAGAAGAGGTTATTCTTTAAAGTCAGTTTGAAGAAAGTTCTTTAGCAAGTTGTACTTCTACTGGTATAGCGCTGGATACGACCATGCCGTTGATCGGGTCGATTGCTTCTCTTGCTGAAGTTAAACGGCTAGTAGGTGTTCCTATATCTCTAACCTTTTCATCGGTTAGAGATACGCCACCCCAAGAATGTGCCATTGAAACTATTCCACGTCTAAGAGTTTTATCTTTTTTTGCCACACCAGTGATTGTTGATCTAGGAGAACTAATATCGATCAAATCGTCATTATTAATTTGTAGCTCTTTCATATCATCAGGGTTCATATACGCGTAGTTGGTAGTAGACCTTGCAGCGATCTGGGGTAGCTCAGTTCCCAAAGAGTTAAGTACATCCTTAAGGCGACGGCTAGTGAGGCGAAAAGTATGAACAGCAGGATCGAATCCTGGCCATAGCTCCGCTCCGGTTGATTCCATAAAAACCTCATCAAGTTCTGACTCAATCCCATCGGGCATGAGGTTAAATTTTGAAGTGCAATTGGGATCTGCAGGTTGCACTACATATTCTTTACCAGTGTGAATAACCCCTCGGTTTTCTCTGATTTGGTCGATAGGCATTCTTGAATTTGAGTAGACAAGATCAATTACATCATCATCTGTGGGTTTATGGTCAAGTGGCAATTCTCCACCAGGTAAAGGGATAGGTGTATTCATTCGAGATGCAACTTCCCAGAAGAATTCCCATTCCGCAATGAGCTCAGAATTAGCCTCTACGACAGCATCTGTGTAGTTAGTGTAGGGGGCAGCAAACCAACGATCCATCAGGTGAGGCACGTCAGCTCTTTCTAAAGCCAACCTAGGAGCGAATACATAGTCAGCTAATTCTGCGGTAGCTGTCATACGATGATCCAAAACAACTAACAGGTCTAAGTCTTTAAGAGCATTTATTGTTAGTTCATGATCAGGGAAAGCTACAACAGGATTACCTCCACTAACTATTAGTGCACGTATTTGGCCTTCTCCTGGTTCAAGAATTTCATCAGCCAAAGTTGAACAAGGCATTTGACCTCTATAACCGTGTAAGTTCCTAAATCTAGAAGAAGGTCCAGGAGTTGGATCTTTTGCAGGTATTACTTGAGCCAATCTTGGCGAGTCAGGATATAGGAAATTACCACTCTCAACTAAATCACCTTCACGGTTGTAGCGTCCGCAAATTACATTGAGACAGATTATTAGATGCTCTGTCAGACTTGAATGGGGAGCCATACTAGGGCCTGTTCCCGTTCCCGCACCTCCTTTTTGGCCATTGGCAAACATCAATGCCGCTTCAATCATTTCATTCTGATCAACATCGCAACGTTTCGAAACATATTCAGGAGTAAATCTTGAAACCGAGTTGATCAAACTATTTAGTGTTGAAAGTTCAACCCATTTGTCACAAAAATCGTGGTCATAAAGGGACTCTTTAAAAATCACATTTAAGAGTCCTGCCAAAAGAGTAGGATCCTCACCAGGAATAGGTTGCAAATGTATATCGGCAGAAGAAGCAAATTCAGTTTCTCTAGGATCGATAACGATGAGTTTCATTCCCCTTTTTTTTGCTTCTCGCATTTTTGTAAAAGGGTCAGTGCCTTGAAGACCACCAAGTGGGCTGTAACTAGAAACCATCGGATTGTTTCCAACTGCAAGAAAAATATCTGAGTCACGAAAGTTGTGAATACCTGCACCCCAAGAACCTGTCCTCATAGGAGCAGTAGTTTTTGCCGGTTGATCTATTGTTACGGATGTGTATAGCTGATGTGATCCAATGCCCTTATGCCAAGCTTCAGCAGTCGCTAGTGCGCAGGAACTTTGATATCCACCTGTGCCTGTATAACTCGCAACTGAACCCGAACCATATCGTTCAATGATTTCTTCAAGTTTTTTTGCAACTTCGTCAAGTCCTTTATCTCTTGCAACTTCCTCAAAATGTCCGTCCTGAGCTTTTCGAAGGTGGAAACGTAATCTTTCTTGCGAATTTATTTGATCAGGAATTTGTCTTCCCTTAATGCATGTATACCCCTTAAAAAGAGGATCTTCTTTCACACCTCGAACTGAAATAACCTTGTTTTCTTCAATTTCTACTTCGACTGGGCAAGCCGCATGACAGATACGACAAAAAGTTTGACTTGTTGAAGAGACCATATTTTCATTCCTTATAAGACATTAATATGATAATCCCAGCCGGATGGCAACTGTGACTCGAGTGACGATAATCTTTAATTCTCGGGAGGGAGAAAAAATGATCGAAAAATGGTTTTGTGATTGGACGCCAAGTGAGCGGTGGCCTCATTACACGAGAGCAAATGCAGGTGAAGTTTTAGCTACGCCAGCAACTCCATTAGGACAAACTTATTCTTGGGAAAATGCAATGCTCCAAGGATGGAGAGATGGCTACGTGAGAACAGGAAACATAGCCGAAGGAGAAATGGCTCAAGTAAGACCTGAAGCGGTTGGATTTTTTGGTGGTTATTTCTACATAAATCTTTCGAATGTTCGAATGCAAGGTGTTAGAAATCCTGCATTAACTGTCGAGCAACTTGATATGGCATTTTTTGGTGATCACCCAGACGTTCCACCGTATGAACCACATCCAGATGATGATCGACCTGATTTAGTTGATGATATAAACGCTCATACTGGTTGGATAATGACTCTTAATGAGTGGCCGGAACTTGATCAGGGAAGAGAGGAAACTATAGCGCTTCGTGCAAATAGACCTGATATTTCTTCAACTTCATCAAGTGAACTTTTAGCAAGAATAAGAGAGATTCAACCAATGCACCATTCAGGTTTCACATTGCACTGTTTAACTTCATCTGGGTCTGGGTTGGCTCCAGGATTGCTTTTTGCAGTTGGTGAAGCAATTGGTGATCCGACAATACCAATGAAGGTATTGGCAGGTTTAGGTAGTGTTGACTCAGCAGAGCCCTCATTTGTGCTCTGGGATATTTCTCGTAAGGTGCGCAACTCTGAGATTCTTACCGGTGAATTTGATGCAGGTGTGGAGGGTCTTTTGGATCGCTTGGCTTCTTCAGATAGTGCTGATGTGGCAGATTTTCTAAATGATTGGAATGATTTTATTTTCCGTTTTGGTTGCCGAGGCCCGAATGAATGGGAAGTAAGCGCTAATAGTTGGGAGACAAGACCTGAGCTAGCGTTGGCTCTTCTTGACCGGGTCAGATTACAAGATGACAGTGAAGCGCCTGAAATTCGGCAATCAGCAAAAACTGCTGAACGTCAAGAAGTAGTTGAAGGTGTTCGAGCAACTCTTGCTGAGATGGGTAATGAAGAATTGATAGGAATGTTTGAAGGCGCTTTAGTGGCTGGGAACATGATGGAGTTTCGTGAGAGAACTAAAACCAATTTGGTTAGGGTCATCAACGAATCACGTGTCATCTTCTATGAACTGGGTAATCGGATGGCAGGTGAAGGGCATCTTAAAGAACCAACTCATATCTTCATGCTTTTAGATGAAGAGCTTGAATCTTTTGTTTCTAACCCTTCGGATTTCACTGAGCAGTTGGCACAACGTGCAGGCGATTATGAACAGTTATGGACGATTGAACCTCCGTTTTTTGTAAAGGACGGGATCGTGCCCCCTATGACTGAATGGGAGGTACGTGGTGAAGAGAAAATGGAAGCAGCTTCAGCAGGAGAAGTTCTTCAAGGTGTTCCAGGGTGTCCGGGAACCTACCGTGGTAAAGCCAGAGTTGTAACAGATCCTGCAGATCCCCGTGGGCTTGAACCTGGAGAAATTCTGATAGCTCCACTAACAGACCCTGCTTGGACTCCTTTGTTTATGACCGCAGGAGCAGTTGTAGTGAACGTAGGTGGCCAGATAAGTCATGCTGTCATAGTTAGTCGTGAGCTTGGGTTACCATGTGTAGTAGCTGCAACTGATGCTACAAAACGAATACCAGATGGAGCAGAAATTGAAGTAAATGGAGACACGGGACAAGTAACTCTGGTTTCTTAATGATATCTAAGATGCTTATAATCAATAAAGTTATTCGAGGGGGCCTTGCCCCAATAGGGGTATTTAGATGATAGAAGAATCCGTTGACCTAGAAGGATTTCAGCTTTTGGATCCCGCTGTGCAGCAATGTCCACATCTTTATTACGAAAAGATGCGTGAGGAATGCCCTGTGTACTCAACTGAAGTAGCAGGAGTTCCAATAGTTTTAGTTACACGATATGAGGATGTCCTCGAGATAATTAAAGACACAGATACTTTTTCGTCACAAACCGGTGGCGGTGCTGCAATGCCAGTTAATGCTGAATTAGCAGACCGAATAAGAAAACTTTACAAAGAAGAAGGTGGTTACAACCGAGTGGGAACAATGTTAACCATTGACCCGCCAGAGCAAACTCGGTATCGAAAGTTAGTAAACAAGGCGTTTACTGCTCGTGCTGTGAGTTCTTTGGAGCCCGTGATAAGAGAAATTTCTGCAGGTTTGATCGACTCATTTATAAGTAAAGGAAAAGTTGAGTTCGTTAAAGAATTCGCAGTTCCGTTACCGGTGAGGACGATTGCTAAGGCATTAAATGTCCCAGAAGATCGTCTGGCAGATTTCAAACGTTGGAGCGATGACAATATTGCGGCAATTGGTACTGCTCTTTCTGATGATCAACGTTTAGTGCATGAAAGAGGAATTATCGAATTTCAGCATTATTTCGCGGAACAGTTTGAGAAGCGTCGGGAAAATCCTGAAGATGATATTCTCACTAATTTACTGAATGCGCGCATAGATAAAGATGAGGATCCGGATCTTCCCGATGAACCACTTACTATGGAAGAAATGCTTAGCATCATTTCCCAGCTTGTAGTAGCAGGAAATGAAACT
>DBNM01000046.1:0-1009 GCA_002299135.1 Candidatus Neomicrothrix sp. UBA672
CCTCGTCAATTGTTACCAAATCTCCTTCAGAGAGAACTTTAGAGCCAGCTACCCATACATCTGTTACTTCTCTATTGGACCCAGACCAAACTAGATGAGCCAAGGTTTCATTCAGGTCAGTCGACGGCGTAAAAGTGCTGCAGTTAGTATCAATTCTTATCATGTCCGCTTCCCAGCCGATTTCCAGGCTCCCAACTCGATCGAGGCCGATCGCGTTTGCAGATTTTCGGGTGGCCATTCCCAAGGCTTCCGACGGTGTTATCAAGGTTGCGTCGAGGTTATTAACTCTTGCTAAAAGCGCTGCGATTTTAACTTCCTCCCATAAATCGAGCGTGTCATTGGAAGCCGGTCCATCGGTTCCTAAACCTATTGTTAGGCCTTTCTCGAGCATTTTTTCTATCGGTGCTATTCCGGAACCGAGTTTCATATTACTGATGGGACAGTGAGCCACAGATACATTTGAATCAGCTAAAAGTGAAATGTCGTTGTCGTTGACCCAGACACAATGGGCAGCTAAAACGTTTCCTTCTAATATCCCATTCTCACTAAGAATTTCAACGATAGTTTTACCATGTTCAGACTCAAGTTGAGAGCTTTCCTCGCGTGTTTCTGCAAGGTGAATATGAAACAGTAGGTCAAGTGACCTTGCGAACTCAGCCAACTCGATACATGCTGGTATACCCAAATCATAAGCTGAGTGAGGACCTATGCCTACAGTGATTTTTCCTTCTGGATCGTGGTGACGATTATAAAAATCTGTGAAATTTTGAAGTCTAGACTCTGAATATGAAGATTTGAATACCCCTGGTGTCATAACCAGTCTTGCCTCTGAGGAATGTGCAGCTTCTACTAGAGCTTCCTCAAAAAGATACATTTCGCAGCTACTCGTAACACCTGCTCGAAACATTTCGGCAGAGCCCAAAGTCATACCCCAATAAGCATCCTCTTCATTCATCTTTCCTTCGCGTGGCCACATCGCTTCAGTGAGCCATCTCCCTAATGGCAGTCC
>DBNM01000046.1:1060-1293 GCA_002299135.1 Candidatus Neomicrothrix sp. UBA672
ATTTTTCCTTCTGGATCGTGGTGACGATTATAAAAATCTGTGAAATTTTGAAGTCTTGACTCTGAATACGAAGATTTGAATACTCCTGGTGTCATAACCAGTCTTGCCTCTGTGGAATTTGCAGCTTCTACTAGAGCTTCTTCAAAAAGGTACATTTCGCAACTAGTAGTAACACCTGCGCGGAACATTTCAGCAGAGCCCAAAGTCATACCCCAATAAGCATCTTCTTCATT
>DBNM01000046.1:1413-1809 GCA_002299135.1 Candidatus Neomicrothrix sp. UBA672
CTATTTTGTTAGTTTGGATGTCTGTTGCTTCTTCGTTTCCGAGATTACCGACCCAAGTAATCTTTCCATCTTCGATGTCTATTACTCCCGGAGAGTGAACACTGTTAGTGACGTCGCAGGTCACAATAGTGTCGGCGATATAGCGTTGTGGCTGCATAAAAAAAGGCTAGTTGAGAAAACAGATTTCTTTACAAATTTCACCAGCATTCGTCTTTTTATCATTTAAGTACTATTCTTCGAAGACCTATTGAATAAGGAAAAAATGTCACCCCACGGAGAAAGTAATAAAAGGAGTCTTAGCGACAAACCGAAGTGGTGGGACACATTCCCTTGGTGGGGTGTAGCCATAGTCGCCATTCTTTTCTGGATGGGATACCAGATAGTCACTAAAGACAG
>DBNM01000046.1:2192-2701 GCA_002299135.1 Candidatus Neomicrothrix sp. UBA672
ACCCTTCAAGCATTTGCTATTGCCTTAGCTTTGGGGTTATTAGCGGGGATGGGTCAACTTTCTAAAAATGTAATCTTACGGAATTTAGCTAGAACATACGTCGAATTTATTCGCGGCATCCCAATACTTCCCCTTATATTTACCGTTGCTCTTGTCTTGATTCCTCAACTTCAAAATGCACTGGGTTTTAAACTTTCATTTCAGATGAGAGCGACTGTAACCCTCGCGTTTATTTACGGTGCCTACATGGCAGAAATTTTCAGAGGAGGAATCCAATCAATCGCTATCGGTCAGGTAGAAGCAGGAAGATCGCTTGGATTAAGCAGGCGTCAGACAATGAATTCAATCGTCCTACCTCAAGCAATGAGAGCAATCATCCCACCTTTAGGAAACGACTTCATCGCAATACTAAAAGACACATCGCTACTTTCTGTTCTAGGAGTTCTTGAAATCACACAACGAGCAAGACAATTTTCGGCCAGCACCTTCAAATTCCGAGAAGGATACTT
>DBNM01000136.1:0-164 GCA_002299135.1 Candidatus Neomicrothrix sp. UBA672
GTTGCTGCATGAATAAGTGCTGATATAGGTGTCGGCCCTTCCATTGCATCTGGCAACCAAACATGTAAAGGAAATTGGGCAGACTTTGCCATTGGTCCTAAAAAGACTAAAAAGCAAAGTACTAAAGCCGCCCACTCGGGAACATTGCCTGAAGAAATTGCATC
>DBNM01000136.1:563-3402 GCA_002299135.1 Candidatus Neomicrothrix sp. UBA672
AATCCAAAGTCACCAACTCTATTAACTACAAAAGCCTTTTGAGCAGCATGTGCAGCTCCGTCTCGGTCATACCAAAAGCCAACAAGGAGATATGAACACATCCCAACTAGTTCCCAGAAAACATATATTTCCAATAAATTTGGGCTAATAATCAGCCCGAGCATCGAACTACTAAACAAGGCTAAATAAGTAAAAAACCTTACATAGCCTTTGTCATGCGCCATATACCCATGTGAATAAATCATCACCAAAAGGGCAATGGTTGTAACCAAAGCAAGCATCACCGAGCCTAAAGGATCTACTACGTAACCCATAGGCAAAGTAAAGTCTCCTGCGCTCGCCCAAACAAAAAGATGTTGAACTGAGTGTGGATTAGATATCTGTTCAAAAAGGACCGCGAAGCTTAAAACAGCTGATGCACCAACACAAGTGAGTAATATGATCGCAACCGGTTTCTTTAACCGATTCATACCTTGATTGAAACCAATTAATCCCAACCCTGATGCAAGTGCACCTAAAAGAGGAAGCAATGGTATTAACCAAGCAATTTCAGCTGGCGATAGCATTCTGTGTTGTCATACCCTTGAGAGTGTAGGCATTTCACGCTAAGAGTTCAGTTAACTTGGAAGATAAAAACAATTCCGTTCCAGCTGAAATAAAACGATGAGACCACCAGAACGCAGCTACTGCAATCAATATACCTAGCTGAGAGGGACGAATGAATTCCTTCCATTGCAATTTTTGTCTGCCATCAAAAACGGCAAGGAACGGAATTACTGATGTATTTGTTTTGAGTTTCTCAAATTCCTCACCAAATCTCACCTTTAAACGTCTATCTCCATGCCATATAGAAAATAAATGATGACCTATCAAGCCAGCAGAAGTTATTAACATAAAACTACTGCCAATCCAAAGACCATGAGAAACACACCAAAGGATTTGTCCAATGGCTTGAGGGTGTCTACTTACTCTGATAATTCCTTGTTCATATAACCTGACTTGAGGCTTAGCCAAAGCAGGAATTTCTAAAAGATTGTATGTAGCTGGGTATAAAAATAAAAAACTAATGGCTGTAGTCATCCAGATCAATGGAACCATTCCTGGAAGACCCTGAAAATTCCAGAGCCGAATGCCATCGTAACGATGTACAAGAAAATATAAAATCAAAATAGATGCCATCGGAATACTGGCACTAGCAAAAATTATTCTCCACAACCTTGCTCCAACAAAGGATTCTGCTCGAGTCCTTAATGCAGCACCCCCACTATGGATTACCGCAAATGCAAACAAGAGTCCAAGCATTACCAAACTGCTGTGATGAATATTTTCTTGAAACATTTGTGGCAGAAGTCTGATCTAAAGATTTTTCGATTCAGAGAGACTTAGAGTCCTCAAGTATAAGTCTGTATCTTTGCTGCCCATTTGGCAGCCGCTATGGCCGAACTGCCCTTCACCCTAGATCAATTACGTATCCTCAAGGCAATTGTCCAAGAGGGAAGTTTTAAAAAGGCTGCTCAAAGTCTTTATATAACTCAACCTGCCGTAAGCCTTCAAATTCAAAATCTAGAGAAACAATTAGAACTAACAATCTTTGACAGAGGAGGCAGAAAAGCTCAACTTACAGAAGGAGGGCAACTCTTACTTAAATACTGCGAAAGAATCCTGAACCAATGCGATGAAGCATGTGGGGCTATTAAAGATTTACATAATTTAAAAGGCGGTTCATTAATTGTTGGGGCCAGCCAAACAACAGGAACATATCTAATGCCACGAATGATTGGTCTATTTCGTCAGAAATTTCCTGATGTATCAGTTCAATTGCAAGTTCATAGCACTCGCCGAACTGGTTGGAGCGTTGCAAATGGTCAAATTGACCTAGCAATAATTGGGGGACAATTGCCTCCTGAACTAAACGAAATATTGCAAGTGATTCCCTATGCAACTGATGAATTAGCACTAATTCTTTCTCAAAAGCACCCCTTAGCAAGACTCAAAGAATTAAGAAAAGAAGATTTGTACAGACTCAGTTTTGTAAGTCTTGATTCTCAGTCAACTACAAGAAAAGTTGTTGATCAATTGTTAACAAATTCTGGGTTAGATGTTCAAAGGCTTCGTATAGAAATGGAACTAAATTCCTTAGAAGCAATAAAGAATGCTGTGCAATCAGGTCTAGGAGCAGCTTTTCTACCAGTAGTTTCAATTGAGAGAGAACTGTTAGCAGGAACAGTTCATAAACCAATAATTGCTGACTTAGAAGTTAAAAGAGAATTAAAGTTTATTAGTAACCCTACTCGCTATACATCACGTGCTTCAGAAGCTTTTTCAAAAGAGATTTTGCCAGTTTTTGCTAGTGCAGATAGCCCTATTCATAATCAAAAAAAAGACTCAGCAAATTCAAGCTTTAAAACTGAATAGCTTCCTGATTAACCCTTATACCCTCTTCCTCTACACCTTTAATAATAAACTTATTGTCATTCACATCTGCTTGGTAAACGCATCTAACTGATGGCTTATCCCTAATAGAACCAATATAAGCAAAAGTATTCATCCGATTCTTACATTCTCTAACATCTTCATTCGTAATTGCTCCTTGCTTTTGCAAAAGAGACCAATTTTCTCTTCGAATTACGCATCCAGGTTGTAATGCTGGTTGTGTGACAAAACTAGTAGATGGATTGAGTGTTGTATACATTTCTATATCAATTACAAATGCACTAGCTCCCCATTGCCTACAAAATTCAGGATCTGGCACTGCCATATCCAATTGCTGTTGACTTGCAATATTACCTGAACCCCCTTGAGATGTACTCGTAATCGCACTACCAATACCAACTCCCAA
>DBNM01000111.1:0-6440 GCA_002299135.1 Candidatus Neomicrothrix sp. UBA672
AAAGAGCTGCTTTCGTTCCTGTAGTCGCTCCCTCTTCAGTTGCTTCTTGTCCTATTCCTAAAATCAAATTTTGTTCTATTGGATGCAGGTACCCGCTGTAGCCAGTGATCTTTAATTCGCCTCGCACTTTTGGTGTTTTGGGATCCGTTAGATCAAGTGTGTAGAAAGGGTCAGTTTGCCGAAAAGTCACTACGTAGCCGAGGTTTCCGATGAATCTTACTGCGAAGATTCTTTCACCTTTGCCCATTCCTCCGACTTGCCCCACCTCTGTTAGACCTTCATCACTTATTTCTATGACAGTTACAACTGACTCATTTGATTCATCGAAACCCCATGGAGTTCCAGTTGTGGTAGCCACTCTTAGGTTTCCAGCATGTTCCGACATGGCAAATTGATTGAGCAGGTGACCTTTTACGTCTATTGATGCTTTGTACTCGGTTTTCTCTCCGGACTTCATTGTGAATTGGTGTATAGAGGTTAAGTAGTCTTCTTCTATGTTCTGAGAATTTTCTTCAGCAAAGGGAACTATTTCTGGGTAGTCAGTTGTCGATATGTAAAGGTTTTCTGGGCTCGCATACACGGTTTCTCCGTCTGTTAAGACAGATGTGGCTGCAGGGGGTTTCATGTCAGAAGTTAAATCAACATCTAAAACAGAAAGAGAGGTGAACCCTGAGAATTTCGATGGGTGTGAAACTTGTTTACAGTCAACTAATTGGCCCTGCGTCACCTTGCCTTCTTTACTTTCATACACATAAGAAGGCACCCAGTTTTCAATTGTCGTTCCAACTATTGCTTGTTTGTTTGTCGCTAAGGCGATTTCTTCTGCTGACGGGCCTTGAGGGGTTACAAAAGGAAGATCAGATGGTGGTGAAGAGACAACTATTCTGGCAATGTCATTAACCACTCTGGCACTTACATAACGTCCTTCAATAACCATGCTAGCTACTTGAATTGGTTGTGTCGGATCTGTGATGTCTATTTCAACAATGGTCGTATGCGGCTCCCAGCTGCCCTCGGGAATCATTCGTGCCGTTAGTGGAGACAACGAATACAGGTCAGTTTGTGCCATTACCCAAACTCTTTCGCCTGCAAGAAACATTTCGCTTCCCCATCCGAGCCCTTCAAGACGCAAGGAGCTTAAGGGTTGAGAGGAGTTGGATTCCGGATCAATTATGTGCAAAGTCTTGTCTTGTAATACAGAAATTATTTTCCCATTAGTCTTTATGAAATCTGGTTCATCTATTCCTGCTTCTTGAACATTTGTTTCTGAGAAATCAATTCCAGGAGCCGTTCCCATTACTGCTACTGATTCTTCTATTCTCAGGTCCATTGCCAGTGGCATTATTGGCCCCCAACCCATTCCCTCAAGCCCATAAGGTCCGACTCTTTCTAAAGCTTCGTCTTGAAAGTACCTGAGTAGTTCTTCGCAGGCTTTAAAAGGAATCAAGCCGCTTGTAAGTTCCATTGTCTCTACATTGACTGTCGCTTTCGGAACTGTTGTTAAGTTAGTGTTTTCTATAGGGTTTGTTGACGAAGGATAGTTTTTAGTTGCATCTAAGGAGTATCCAGATGTGCTGATACTGGAAGTTTCATTTGCACAGTTAGTTGAAAATAAAATTAGGAAGACTAAAACGCTTAAGATTTTCATGTTTTGACTTTATGTTTTTGTTTGTCTGTTTAAACACTAATAGAAGGAAGCCAAGCTGGTCTGTTTTGTTGATATTCGTGAATCATTTCTTCATGCGCCATGGTGATACCAATATCGTCTAGACCTTTCAGGAATCTCTCTTGCACGGCCTCTTCTAAAGGGAAACTGCAAGAGATGTTTGCATCAGGAACTTCGAGAGTGCGTTTTGCCACATCTATAGTCAAAATTAGTTCTGGGTTGTTCTCTATTGCTTGAAGTAAATCTTCACCTGTCTTATCTGGTACTTCAACTGGGACAAGTCCATTTTTCGTGCAGTTATTTCGGAAAATGTCTGCAAACCGAGGTGATATCACTGCTTTGAATCCGTATTGTTGGATCGCCCAAACTGCGTGTTCTCTTGAGGACCCGGTTCCAAAATTTGGTCCAGCTACAAGGATTGTTGCCTCTCTAAAACGTTCATCATTAAGCACAAAAGAAGGATTGTCTCTCCATTCGCTGAATAATCCTCTGTCAAAACCCGTTCTTTCTACTCGCTTAAGCCAATCGCTTGGGATTATTTGGTCCGTGTCTACGTCAGAGCGGCTTAAAGGAAGCGCTGTGCCGAAAACTATTTCTACTGGTTCCATGGCTACTTCACCTCTCTTGCATCTAGGTCTTCAGGTACGGCGAAAGCTCCTTTAATAGCTGTTGCTGCTGCTACTGCTGGTGAAACCAAATGTGTTCTTCCCCCTCGACCTTGACGTCCTTCAAAATTGCGATTGCTTGTACTGGCGCAACGCTCATCTTTTTTAAGTTTGTCTGGATTCATTGCAAGACACATGGAACAGCCAGGCTCACGCCAGTCGAATCCAGCTTCTTGGAAGATTTCATGAAGTCCTTCAGCTTCTGCTTGAGCTTTAACTGATCCTGATCCTGGAACTACAAGAGTTCTAACTCCAGATGCGACTTGTTTACCTTGTGCTACTTTTGCGGCTTCTCTAAGATCCTCTATGCGACTATTTGTACAAGAGCCAATAAAAACTGTGTCTACTGGAATTTCAGAGATTTTAGTCCCTGCTGCAATCCCCATATATTCAAGTGCCCTTCTTGCTGATTCTTGTTGAGCAGGTTCAGTAAATTGTTCTGGATCTGGCACTAGGCCTTTTATCGGTGCGACCTGCCCTGGGTTGGTTCCCCAAGTCACATGAGGTGAAATTTCGTTCCCATTTAGGAATAATTCTTGATCAAATTTAGCGTCTTCATCAGTAGCCAACGATTTCCAGTCCTCTATTGCTTCTTCCCATAGGTCAGCACTTGGACTGTGCGTTCTACCTTTTAGGTATTCGAAAGTCGTTTCGTCCGGTGCGATTAATCCTGCTTTAGCCCCAGCCTCTATCGACATATTGCAAACGGTCATCCTTCCTTCCATTGAAAGATTTCTGATGGCTTCACCTCTGTATTCAATTATTTTTCCTATGCCACCACCTGTACCTAACTCTCCGATGATCGCAAGAATCACATCCTTTGCCGTTGTCCCTTCAGGAAGGTCTCCATCTACTGTTACTGCTAGAGTCCCAGGTTCCGTTTGTGGAAGTGTTTGCGTTGCTAAAACATGTTCAACTTCACTTGTACCGATTCCAAATGCAAGTGCTCCGAATGCCCCATGAGTACTGGTATGACTATCACCGCAAACAACAGTCATGCCAGGAAGTGTAAGTCCCATTTCTGGCCCTATGACATGAACAATTCCTTGACCCTGATCACCCATTGAGAAAAGGCGTATGTCGAATTCAGAACAGTTGTTTCTTAAAGTTTCTATCTGTTTACGGCTAATTGGATCGGCTATAGGTTTATCAATTTCCTCTGTGGGAACATTATGATCTTCAGTCGCGACTGTTAAATCTGGACGGAGTACTTCTCGACCTGCTATTCGCAAACCATCGAAAGCTTGTGGCGAAGTAACTTCGTGAACAAGGTGAAGGTCAATGAAGAGCAGGTCCGAACCGCTCCCATCACTGTGGACCACGTGTCGTTCCCAAACTTTCTGACTTAATGTTTTACCTGACATAAGAACTTTTGATCCTAATCTTTACTATCCGATGTGACCGGGACGATCTATTTCTTGTGGATTTTCTCCTGAATTTCGCACTCGAACAACTTTGTTCAATGCAGAAATGAATGCTCTAGCCGAAGCTTCAACAACATCTGTAGATAAACCCCGACCTGATACTTTCAGCCCATCAGCACTTTCGAATGAGAGAGCCACATCTGCCAACGCATCCACACCACCTGTGACTGACATCACGGTGTAATCAGTTAATCGTCCCTCTATATCTGTTGCTTTTTTTATTGCTGTACATGCGGCATCAACCATGCCATCGCCTTCAGACGAAGCGTTGATTTTGACTCCGTCTGATTCTAAAACAACTTCTGCTTTAGGGGTGTTGGCATTACCTCCTTTAACGTCAAGTGTCACTAGTTCATATGAATTCTCAATTGAACTGCCCGACTCTTCCGCTACTAATGCTTCCAAATCCGCATCACTAAGTTGCACTTTCCGATCAGCTAATTCTTTGAATCGTGTAAACGCACTATTTAGTGCATCACCTTGTATATCCAGACCCATTTTTGAAAGCGCATCTTTGAATGCTGCCCTACCTGAGTGTTTTCCTAGCACTAATTTACTTCCATCTTGCCCAACTGCAGAAGGGTCCATAATTTCATAGGTGGTCCTTTCATTTAGAACACCGTGTTGATGTATCCCAGACTCATGTGCGAATGCATTTCTCCCTACAACAGCTTTGTTGTATTGAACCGGATATCCAGTTAGTCGACTTACCAGTCGACTTGAGCGCGCTAATTCTTCGGTTTCAATTCCTACTTCAAGATTCGGGTAGATGTCAGGACGCGTTCTTAACGTCATAACTATTTCTTCCATAGCTGCGTTTCCTGCTCTTTCTCCAATCCCGTTGACAGTGCACTCGACTTGTCTAGCTCCCGACACAACTGCTGCCAGCGAATTTGCCACTGCTAAACCAAGATCGTTATGACAATGTGTGCTGATTATGTAATCACCTTCAACTCTTTCTCTTATTAACTTGATTCTCTCAGCCCATTCATGAGGTGTCGCATAACCCACGGTGTCAGGGATGTTTAATGTTCCAGCCCCGTTATCAACTGCTGCTTGGAGCACATCGCACATAAAATCGAAATCTGACCTTGACGCGTCCTCAGGACTGAATTCAACATCATCTGTGTATTCTCGAGCTCTACCCACTGCAGAAGCAGCCTCAGCTAAAACCTGTTCAGGTGTCATTTTTAGCTTATGTTCCATGTGGGTTGGGCTTGTGGCTATAAATGTATGAATTCTTCTTTTTTCTGCTGGCTCTATTGCTTCCCAACAACGGTCAATATCTTTATAGCTCGTACGTGAAAGTCCACAGATTACGGGGCCTCTGACATTTGAGGCTATTGCATGCACCGCGTCAAAATCACCTTGACTCGCAATTGGAAACCCTGCTTCGATGTAGTCAACTCCTAGTCGAGCAAGCTGCCCCGCTATTTCTAGCTTTTCTCCTACATCAAGTGAAATACCTGGTGATTGTTCACCATCTCGCAAAGTGGTGTCAAAAATAACCACTTTTTCTTTAGCGGTATCGTTGCTCATTGTTTTGTCTCCGTTGTTTAAATGTTTTGATTCTTGTTTCTAAAAGTAAAAAACCTCCTGGCCTTTGGCTAGGAGGTGCGGACGAACGCGTTTATATGCGTCCGTCCTACATAAGCAAGAGAAGGTTCTTGGCTCTCATACATTTCATTCTAGTGGTTATTGGGTAAAGGTAAGCAAACTTTTTTATTTTGATTCAAATATTGTTTTCAACCAATATTTTTGGGAGATCATCGAAAGGCTCAAAATCGAAAATCTGAGCAAAAAAAGCCAGCTCTGATTCAATTGCTTTTGTTATGTTTGGAGCTTTTCTGAATCCGTGTCCTTCATCAGGAAATTCTATTAGTACATGGGGTATGTGGTTTTCATTCAATTTTTGTGCCATCAAATGAGCTTGATTAGGTGGGACAATTGGATCTTCTGATCCTTGGAGTATCACCATTGGCGTTGTGAGCTGTTCAATGTGATGTATCGGTGATCTTTGTTTGTATATCTCTTCGTCTTTAGGCCATTCCCCAACCAATCGGTCTAAATATCTAGATTCGAATTTATGTGTATCTTTTGCGAGTATCGCCAAATCCGCAATTCCATATCTGCTTGCACCTGCGGTGAACGTGTCATGGAATGTAAGAGCAGCTAAGACCGTGAATCCTCCTGCACTACCTCCCTTTATAGCCAATTTGTTTTTATCTACTTTTTTTTGGGTGACTAGGTGCCTTGCTACAGCAACACAGTCTTCCACATCTGCTAATCCCCAACTGTTGCGTAGACGGTGGCGGAATGATCTTCCATATCCTGTTGAGCCACGGTAATCGACGTCAGCTACACCGAATCCTCGACTCGTCCAATAAGCGATGGATAGTTGGAGTTGGCGTCTTGCAGCCCCTGTAGGTCCTCCATGTGCGAGAACAATAAGTGGTGGATTTTCTTTTTCGCTAATTTCATACTCAGGATTTGTCGGTGAATAGAAAAGAGCGTGTGACTTTTCAGAGTCTGAAGTTTGATAAGTGAAAGTTTCTGGCACCGGAAACCAACTTTCATCTATATTAAGGTCACGAGTCTTACTTAAAGGACGAATCTCTTTCCTGTTGATGAACATAACTGATGATTCGGACTTCCATGAACTGACAGTTGCGACTATTCCGTCTT
>DBNM01000111.1:6844-12242 GCA_002299135.1 Candidatus Neomicrothrix sp. UBA672
TTATCGATGCCAACTTCTCTATAAACGAACCAGATCTCATCTCCTACGAATGCGTATCTAGACTGTCCGAAGACCCATTGGGGCAGACCTATTTCGGCTTCGATATTGGTTAGTGGTGTTAAATCCATTTCTTTTAGGCTTTGATCAACTCGGAAAAGATTCCACCAGTTGTTTCGATCGCTCACTACATGCAAGTTTCCCTGATCATCCCATTCAGGTTGGAAGAAAGCCTCTGCTTTCAATTCCATCACCTTTTGGTCGGTAAGAACCATTTCCTCTAATGATGCAATACACAATTGAGTGTCATCCCACGGCATGTTTGGATGGTTCCATTGCACCCAAGCAATCTGATCGCCTTCTTTCGTTACTCTCGGAGAAGAAACAAAATCAGGCCCCGAAACTAAAACCTTTATTTGTTGAGATCCGTCTAATGGAACTGCAACAATCTCATTTGAAGGTTCTTCACCACTTATAGTGTGAAGCTCTCTTACACATACGTACCATTCTTCATTGTTAGTTATTCGACCATCGGCATATCTGTAACCCTGCTGGGTTTCTGGTTCAGGAGTTAACGGGATTGGATCACCTGATTTGTCTCGTAGATATAAACGTTGATCCGAATATTGACTGTATACAAGGGTTCCGTTTCTAACCCTCCATGCACTGCCTCCATATTCGTGAACTAGCGTTCTAACGTTTGTGTTTTTATCTGTTTGTTCTATTCCGTTACGAACAAGAGCTGTTCGTCCACCTTCATCTGGTCGCGATTCAGCCCACCAGACATCATCTCCATCTGTAACTATTTCGCCAAGTCGTACTGCTCCACCAACCAACATTTCTGATGTGATCGACGATTCCCATGTTCCACAGGGTTTGGTGATGGTCATGAACTCAATTATTCAGCAACTGAGTAACTCGAGTGAGGCCTTCTTCCAAATCTTCATCTCCAAGAGCAAAAGATAGCCTTGCATACCCTGGAGAACCAAAAGCTTCTCCGGGGACTATGGCTACTTTTGCTTCTTCTAAAATTATTGCAGCGAGTTCAAGAGTATTCTGAGCCTTTTTGCCAGCTATGTCGCGATCATAAAAAGCTGAGAGGTCAGGAAAGGCGTAAAAAGCCCCTTGAGTTTCTAAAAGTTTGACACCGTCAATGTTGGTCAGCATTTCAGTCATAGTTCTTCTACGACGGTCAAAAGATTCCCTCATTCGGATGACATCTTCGAGATCTCCACTAACTGCCGCTAATGCTGCTCTTTGTGAGACGTTCGCCACGTTTGAAGTGGCGTGAGATTGAAGGTTCCCCGCAGCAGAAATAACGTCAGTGGGACCTATCATCCAACCGACTCTCCAACCTGTCATTGCATAAGTCTTAGCTACTCCATTCACTATTAAGCACTGATCCTCTATTTCCGGTAGTAATGCTCTAATAGAGTGATGTTCATGTCCTCCGTAAGTTAAGTGCTCATATATTTCATCTGCGATAATCCAAATCCCTCTTTCAATTGCCCATTGTCCAATCGCTATTATCTCGTCAGCTGAATATACGGCTCCTGTCGGGTTCGAAGGTGAGACAAAAAAGAGAGCTTTTGTCGCTGCTGTGGTTGCAGCTTCTAATTGCTCTACTGTGACTTTGAATTCTGATTCAATATCTGTTGGGACTTCGACTGTGATTCCTCCTGCAAGTGCTATGGCCTCAGGATAAGTGGTCCAATATGGGGCTGGTAGTAGCACTTCATCCCCGGGGTCGATCAATGCGGCACATGAATTGTAAACAGCATGTTTCCCTCCGTTTGTTATCAGGATTTGTGCAGTTTCAGGTCTCCATTTTGAATCTCGTTCAGTTTTATCTACTAACGCTTCTCTCAATTCTGGGAGACCGGATGCTGGTCCATAACGGTGATTTGACGGTTCACGGCAAGCAGCAATTGCTGCTTCAACGATGTGGTCAGGTGTTGGGAAATCGGGTTCACCTGCACCGAAACCAATTACTGGTTCACCTGCTTCCCTCAAAACTCTTGCCTTATTGGTTACTGCCATAGTGGCAGACTCAGATATTGAGGCGATTCTGTGTGATATTCGATTTTTTGTCATTGTCCCATTTTCTTATGTCCGTAAACAAGAATCTAGAGCCTATGCGATGCAACAGTGAAGGCTTTATTATATTTTCTAACCACAAGCTTCAAAATAAGGCCTCAGGTACTCTCTTGTAATATCACCGCGAGCTTTCTGTGACAAGCCTTGATAGGAAAGACAAGCTACTCTCTTGAGTTCTTCTTCACTGCAATTTAATTCAGAAGACCTCGTGAGAAAATTTTTCGTTTGTGCTAGGTCTTCGATTCTTTTTATGGTTTTATTTAATTCTCTTTCTTGAATTTCGTTTAGTTCTTTTTCTTCTATTTCTTCTAGTACCAATTCGGCTATGTTTCTTCCAATTTGCACCAGCTCTTCACAGTTTCTTGCTTGACCAGGTTTACTTGGTTCTGTTTTGGCACAGCTAAGTGTCAATAAAGCAATAATTACTGTCACTGAGCATCTTCTTATTTTTGTTGACAGCACTTTAAAAAGTCATACAACTAAATAGAGCAAACATCCAACACACCTCTAGCAAGACGCCCTTCATGCATATCTTCCAAAAGTGTGTGTATTTCTTCCATGGGATAAACACGACTTACCAGTTCATCGAGTTTGAATTTGCCTGCCTTGTAGAGCTCACAGATACGTGTTACGTCGGTCTGTGGTCTCGAAGTCCCATAGCGACATCCCATAATTGTCACGTCTAGATATGCGGCTACGGTCATGAACTCCACTGTGCTCCCTAGCGGCGGCACACCGAGTATTACTAGAGTTCCTCCCCAATCCAAATAACCTATTGATGCTTCAATCAGTGCCTTGGAACCTACACACTCGAAAACATAGTTGACTCCATCAGCGCGTATTTTGCGGATTTCCTGATTTGTATCAACATCTGTTGCATTGATGAAATCTGTAGCGCCGAAATCTATAGCTAAATCACCTTTTTCAGAGTTTGTATCAATCGCAATTATGGGGTTAGCTCCAGCTATTGCTGCAGCCTGGATGACATTCAGACCAATCCCTCCCACGCCTATAACTGCAACACTTTCGCCTGGTTTGACCTTTGCGCGGTTGAACACTGCACCTGAGCCTGTGAGAACTCCGCAACCAATTAGAGATGCTGCAGTTAAAGGAATGTCTTCTGGTATACGAATTGCTTGGTTTGCTTTGACAACTACATTTTCTGAAAAAGCGGAGATGTTAGCGAAGTTGTAATACGCTTCACCATCCAAAGAAAATGGTGTGTCTCTAGCTCCAAAAGTGGATTTACACATTGTTGGTTGTCCTGCATCACAGGAAGGGCATGCCCCGCACTGGCCTAGTGTCGATAGCACAACGTGGTCGCCGGGAGCCACCGAGGTGACGGCAGAACCAACTTCTGTAACAACTCCAGCCCCTTCGTGTCCAAGAACTAAGGGAGTGGGAAATGGTATTGTGCCATCTATGACGCTCACATCACTGTGACAAACTCCAGCGTTAACAATCTTGACATTAACTTCTCCTGCTTCTGGTGCGCGAACTTCTAAACCTTCTACTAGTCGAAGTTCTTCTCCGTCAAAAACAATCCCTTTCATCTCAAACCTCCAAACATTGAATTAATAGTGCAGTATCAATATCACGGCCCCAAAGTGGGCTGCTACGGCTAAAACTACTAAAGAGTGCCAAACTTCGTGATACCCAAAAACTTTAGGTTTCAGTTTTGGCCACTGGGCACCTAACATAAGTGCCCCTCCTATATAAAAGATTCCTTCTAGAACTATAAATGAAGCTGGAAAAATGTCTATTGCTCTAAAGAGACTGGGAGCGACAACCAATGGAAGGCATCCGAGAGCTATGAACAATGTGTTCATCAGTCCTTTAGGTGGATGAAAAGGTAAAACTCTGAGGAGAATTCCTATTCCGGCTCCAATCCAAACACTCCAAAGCATCACTTTTGCGGGGGTTCCGTCCATGGCGATCAGCGCTAGTGACGAAGCTCCTGACGCGATCATCAAAAATATGGCGGCATGATCTAGCCTAAATAAAATTTCGAGAAGAGAGACTTTCCACCGTCGAAGGTGAACAAGCCCGCTGGTAGCAAACATTGCGAATGCTCCTGCGGTGAAAATTACGGCTCCTATCCGTTCACGGCCTGCTGGTGCAGATAAAGCTACGAATACTCCTGCGATAAGCGTTAACGGTCCTGCAATTCTGTGTAGACGCCCTCTCCACTTTGGCCTTGGATTCGATAGAACTCTATAGACAGAAGGCGAAACGTTTTCTGGAATCAATTCCTCAGGAATTGCTTCGTTTTCATATTTGGATTCAATCAAACTAGTCACGGTAATAAACGCTCTGTTCTTTTTTTAGCTTCCAGTTACACGACTAATCGTATAACGGCTGTAGAAAGCATTGCTGTCAATACAACCAGTGTAAAGGGCATTTTTTTCCAAAGAGCTAAGCCTCCTATTCCTACGCCTACCAGTCGAGCATCTACCACTAATGAGCCGTCGTCCGAAACGGACATAATTATGATCAAAGCTGAAAAAAGAGCTGCCGGTAAAAGTACTGTTCCAGGTGCTAAATATCTAGAGAATCTCTGACCAGTTATTACTCCTAAAAGTTTGAATACATAACTGCCTGCGGATAAAGCTATAACCGCTCCCCAAGTCATGAGGCTCTCTTTTTCTTTCGATGGGCTAACAAGCCGGGCACAATTGCTGCAGAGGCTAGAAGTATCGGCATGCCCACTGGTGTGAGTGGGATACAAACCAAAGTTATTGCTCCGGCCACTATCGCTGTAATCTTGCCTTCTCTCGTGAGAACATGTGGAATAATTAAGGCAACAAATGCTGCTGGGAAGGCGGCATCAAGACCCCATGCGCCTGGGTCTTCAAGAATCCCTCCTAATAACACTCCTAAAATTGTTCCTATATTCCAAAATACGAAAAGGCTTATTCCTGTGAACCAAAATGAGTCTCGGGAATCTTTACTAGTTTCTTGTGCACTGGCAATCGCTATAGTTTCATCAATTACGAAATGAGCGGCTACAGCTTTATTTAATTTTCCATCATTTAAAGACTTTGCTATCACAGGACCGTATAGTGCATTTCTTGCTGAAAGCAAAAGGGCACTACCTACGGCTGCTGCCGGATTGCCTCCACCATCTATCACCGACACTGCTGTGAACTGCGATGCACCAGTAAATGTGAAAATGGAAAGTGCTGATGCTTGCAAAAGCGAGAGTCCAGCAGTATCAGCGAAAACGCCATAGGTTATGCCGATTAGGCCACAAGCCGCCGCTAGTGTAAAACCGTTTTTTTGATATGTGTTAAATTTTTTCATT
>DBNM01000111.1:12578-15068 GCA_002299135.1 Candidatus Neomicrothrix sp. UBA672
GGGAGTCGATCAATCAATTGATTAATCAGTCGATCTATTTCAGCAGCACAAGAATCAAATATCTCTTGATCCCCTGAAGCTGGATCGACCACTTCTTCCCAGGATTCAACCTCTACTTCAGCAAGATTTAATTTCATTACTCTTTCAACTAAAGATCCCTCTTTGGGCAACTCGCGAACAAGACGTGGAAGGGTTGCTGCCCGAGTTGCGACTTCTGGAAAGTTTCTTCTGATCCATTCGATGTGGCTTGGTTCCATGGCTACGACTAGGTCTACTCCGGTGTGTCTTTCTCCAAATTGTGAACTTCTGTGAGTAGGGTCAGATATTTCAAAACGTTCAAGTGCTTTTCTTGTTCTTTGACTCATTGGGTGTCCTTCAAGAACAAGTGTTCCAGCTCCGACTGCGACATAGTTTGGAGCTCTTTTCTCGAACATTATTCGAGCCATGACGGATCGAGCAGCGTTTCCGGTGCAAAGAAAACATATGACTGGTTTTTCTGATTGATTTTCCATAGCTTTCAGTCTGTTTTGATCCTTATAAAAAGTGCTTCTGCTTCGGCTGTAACCACACCGTTTGCAAGGCATTTAGCTTTCGCTTTAATTCGTCTTCCAGTTGAGTTTTCGAGGTGAGCTTCGAAACGAAGCTTTTGATCTATAGGAGTGGCTTTTCTGTATCGAATATCTAGTTTTCCGGTTACTGCAGGTCCTCCTCCTGCTAATCGAACAGCGCCACTTAATACATCATCAAAGAGTCCAGCAAGGAATCCCCCATGGACACGGCCTTTGGGACCTTCTCTGCATCTATTAATTTCTAACTCTCCTACTATCACTTCTTGACCTGTGTCATCTTTTTCAATTCTTACTCTTATAGGCGGGGCTAATGGATTTCTTTCTCCTCTGAACAGACTGTTATCTCTTGCTTCAATTGTTAAACGTTCTTTTGTTAGGTCATCTATCTCTTTTTCGTCGATTTCGTACCATCTAAGTCGAACTGATTCTTCTAAAGATTCATTCGCTGCATCCACATGTGTAATTGCTTTTTCCATCATTTCACTTGTAGGTGCTGATTTGTGTATTTTCAGCAACAGGTCTCTTACTCGATCAGCTAACCGTATTCCGGTTTCTCTTTCATTTTCTGACATCTTTGTTGGTCTATCTTTCATATCGTTATCATCAAAATTTTAGATTTTCGTTAAATCAAACCGAGGATTTTACCTAAGCGTCGGCGGTGAAATAATGCGTCTCCCCATGTGGATGCGAGAATCCATCCGCGCTTGAGCCATATCTGCAGGTCATGTTCGACTGTGTAGCCGATCGCTCCATGACATTGAAGAGCTGATCTGCAAGCAAGTTCGACAGCCTCACTAGCTAAAGCTTTTGCAGCTGACACTTCTCCTGAAACTGTGAAATTTTCCGTAGGGCTTCTTTCATTGTCTATCGCCCAGCTAGCTACTTGAACTAATGGTCTGGCGAACTCGATCACTATTGCCATGTCTGAACAGTGGTGCTTGACTGCTTGGTTCGTTCCAACTGGTTTCCCGAACTGTTTTCTTTCTGAAACATAACTGACTGTCATTTCTAGAAGTTTTTGCGCCACACCTACTGCTTGTGCTGCAGCAGATAGGACACCACGGTTAGTCATGTCTTCAATCGCTTCGGGTTCTTCCGAAATGAGTGTTTTAGGAGCTGGTGACCATTCGATGGCACTGGTTTTATAACGCGGATCGATTGAAGTCATGGGGGTGTGAAGAATTTCCTTTGTTGGAACTGCATGAAGCTCATTTTCTTTACTGAGTAAAATAAGGTCAGATTTTTCAACTGAAACGACTCGTGTATCTATTGGAGAACCAACAGTCAATTTTCTAGAACCAGTTGCTGATTCTTCTAATATTTCTCGAGCCATTTCATTTTCTGCCCACCGTGTGATTAAAGGTGCTGCTACTGCTGCATGTTCAGCCACAGGTTCAGGGCAGGCTGAATGCCCCAATTCTTCTAAAATTAAAACCAGATCGGAACTACCCATACCTAAACCACCGAATTCTTCGGGTATAGCAATTCCCATAAGCCCCGTTTCAGAAAGTGTTTCCCATAGACCATCAATTCGTCCTGATGGTTCTTCAGCAACTAATTGAAGTGCTTCTGCAGAGCACTCTTTTTCTAAAATGGAAGCAATATTGGAAGCAAATTGCTCCTGTTGTTCAGTTGGCGCAAAACGCATCTAACATTCCTACTTTCTCGGCAAACCAAGGACTCTTTCAGCAATTATGTTTCGCTGAATCTCATTTGTTCCTGCGTATATTGGTCCGGCCAAAGCAAACAGGTAGCCCGTTAACCATTCAGTTTCATCACTTGGATTTGAGAATTCTGTTATCAGGTCGGACCGGTCTCCTAAAATTCGTAGAGCAGTGGCGTGGAGTTCAACATCTAATTCTGACCAGAAAACCTTCATTATTGAAGGCTCAGAATTCAATGACTCCCCTTCTAGGATTCG
>DBNM01000111.1:15494-17461 GCA_002299135.1 Candidatus Neomicrothrix sp. UBA672
TCATGTAGATTGACAAGTCTTTCCGCCGCGGCTGTGAAGCGACCTGGTGCTCTTAGGTTTAAGCCGCGTTCATTGGATGCAGTTGACATAGCAACTGACCAACCTTCTCCTTCTCCACCGAGAAGATTAGAGGAATGAACATGGCAGTCATCAAAGAATATTTCAGCAAATGCAGGTTCACCGTCAAGGCGTTTAACTGGTCTGCGCTCTAAACCTTCTGAGTCAGCTGGCACAAGCAAATATGACAGACCCTTATGTCTTTCAGAATCTGGGTCAGTTCTAACGATGCAAAATATCCAATCCGCCCATGCTCCACGAGAGCACCAAGTTTTCTGACCGTTGATTACAAACCATTCGCCATCTTTTTGGGCTTTTGTTTTTATTGAAGCTAAATCGCTTCCGGCATCTGGCTCTGACCAACCTTGTGCCCAGATTTCTTCTCCGGATGCCATCGATTGTAAAAACCGATTTTTTTGTTCATCAGTGCCGAAATCAAACAAGGCGGGCGCCAATAAATTAATTCCATTTGTGTTGACACGTCCAGGAGCACCTGAGTGATAATACTCTTCTTCAAAAATAAGCCATTCGGGAATACCTAAATCTCTTCCTCCATACTTTTCTGGCCATGTAACAACAGACCATCCGTTTTCGAAAAGTTTCTTTTCCCATGCTCTGTGAAGCTCAAAACCTTCTTGAGTGTCCATAGAAGGTAACGGTTCTTTAGGAATACTTCCTTTGAGCCAATTTCTTACTTCATTACGAAAGTCTTTTTGTTCTCTTGTTGGGTCTAAATCCATCTTCAACTTTCCCCAAATCGGTCAAGTGAATTTGTCGCCTCTTTAACAATTCTTCTTACTAACTCTTCACTAGTGGGTAATTCATTTATTGACCCAACTCCTTGACCTGTGGGTAAAATCCCAACCTCTATGTGACCATCCACCATTGTCGCTTTTGTCAACATCGGTGCGTTAGCTGCAAGAGCTACCTGACTCCATGTTAATTTCTGTGTTTTTTTCATCCTTAAGCCTTCAGTGATAAGGCTCTTAAAGGTTGTGCCGGATAGTCGTCTAAAACGTAAAGCATTAAGTAGCGCTATGGGAAAAGCAAGTAACCGAGCCTTTTCAAGTCGTTCCACCATTTTGTTTGAAATAACTCTTTGTGGTGCACCATCAATTGCTTTAGTAACGACTGTCTGGGTTGATGAAGTCGACAAATACACGTTTTTTACATTCTCTGGAACATCGCTTTCACTTGTTAAAAGAAACCTGGTTCCCATTGCTATTCCGGAAGCCCCCCATGCCAAAGCAGCCGCTAGTCCTCTTCCATCCGTGAAGCCTCCTGCCGCAATTACAGGAATTTTGACTGAGTCGATCACTTGCGGTATTAAAAGTGAAGTCGGGATGACACCTGTATGGCCACCTCCCTCGGAACCTTGTGCGATGACTGCATCAACACCTAACTCAGCTACCTTTTCTGCGTGCCGCGCGGCTCCAACAGTAGGTATGACTATCACATCTGCTTCTTTTAACCGCTCAACTATTCGTTGTGTGGGTGCTTGCGCAAATGAAGCAACTGGAACCTGAGAGTCAATTAAATGTTCAACTCTGGAGTCGATATCTAAAGCATCTGTCCTGAGATTAACGCCGAAAGGATTATGTGTATTATTTTTAATTTCTTCAATTGCTTGAACCATTTCATCAAAAGTCAGTGTTGCAGCTGCGAGTATTCCGAGAGCACCAGCCTGACAGGTAGCTATAACTAAATTCGGACCCGCGACCCAACCCATACCGGTTTGAACTATTGGGTATTTAACCCCGGTTAGTTCACAAAAATTCGTTTTTAATCTCGTGTCGATCATTTTTTAGCAAATTCTGCTTTACGTAAACCATGCGGGTCAATTACTTCTCTGATGAGTTTAAGTTCTTCTTTTGTGGGCATTCGGGTCTCTTCAACTTCGTCTGGTACTA
>DBNM01000106.1:0-2784 GCA_002299135.1 Candidatus Neomicrothrix sp. UBA672
CCACAATTAGGTGGTTATGGAGAAGAGGAAGAGGATAGGCGATATGTTGTAAGTTTTGCGGGATTTTTCCCAGTTGACGAACCTGAAATTGTAGCGTTGGTGGTGGTAGACGAACCTTCTGCTTCGTTTGATTCTGGTGGAAAAGCAGCAGCTCCAATTTTTGCAGATTTTGCCAGATTTGCAGCGCGTCAATTAAGAATCCCCTCCGAGAATGAGAAAATTAATCCCTCTCTGTCGGAACGAGTGGTCGCCATCACACCGGCACAAGCAGGATTATTTAATACTGCAATTAACGAATTGCCGATCGAGGACCTTCCTGAAGAAATTGCAGGATCTCTAGTCGAATAATGCTTCTATCAGACCTAATCGCCGATATTGAAGGAGTGCTTGACGCTAATCAAATTGATCCAGAGATCAACCGTGTTATTCATGACTCGCGTGAGGTTGTCGAAGGTGATATTTTTTGTTGCTTAAGAGGTGAGAATACAGATGGTCATCAGTACATTCAAGAAGCAATTGATTCAGGCGCTTCGGCGATTTTAGCTGAAGAAGCGAGTGGATTTAATATCCCAACGTTTCTAGTTGGAAATGTTAGAACAGTATTACCTCGTGTTGCTTCTCGAATTGTTGGTAATCCATCAAAAGAAATAAGCGTTGTAGGTATTACCGGCACCAATGGTAAAACGAGTGTAGTGAGTATGTTGGCTGAGATATTACGAACTCACGGAATTTCCACAGCAACTATCGGGACTTTGACCGGACTGTTAACAACTCCTGAGTCACCTGAACTTCAAAGAGAATTGCGAAAATATTGTAGTGACGGAGTCGAAGTGGTTGCCATGGAGGTGTCTTCCCATTCCCTAGTTCAGAAGAGAGTGGATGAAACTTATTTTTCAACTGTTGCTTTTACGAATCTAAGCCATGACCACCTTGATTTTCACGGAAAAATGGAAAGTTATTATCAGGCAAAAGGTCTTTTGTTTAGTAGAAAATTCTCAGAAAAAGCAGTAATTGCAACAGACTCAGAATATGGGCGCTCTTATTTCGAAAAAGCGAGTTCAACTGGAATGGAAGTCGAAGCATTTTCAATAAAAAATAGGAATGTTGTATTTGAGCAGAAAAGTTCTTCTTTTGATTGGCGAGGTGAAAGGGTAACCATTCCCTTAGGTGGACCTTTCGCGTTTGCTAACGCACTTCTTTCTGCTGAAATTGCTATTCAACTTGGATTAGGGGTCCAAGACATTATCCCAGGATTGAATTCGTTAAACGTTATTCGTGGTCGCTTCGAATCAGTACCAGTCACGCAAGAGGTTTCAGCGATTATTGACTATGCACATACGCCGTCTGCATTAGCAGAACTTCTTGAAGGGTGCCGAAAAATTGTCAATGGACGAATTATTCTTGTGTTTGGTTGTGGCGGTGACAGAGATTCGGAAAAACGCCCCCTAATGGGAGAAGTCGCGAGCATGGGAGCTGATGTGAATATTTTGACAAGCGATAATCCACGCGGTGAAGATGCCGAAAAAATAATTAATGAGATCCTTTCTGGTATGGTCGTAAAACCCCTAATTGTTGAAGTTGATAGACAAACGGCTATAGAAGAAGCTGTTAATGAAGCTGAGTCTGGTGACTTGATCGTAATTGCTGGACGCGGACACGAGGAATATCAAGAAATTCAAGGAAAGGCGATTCCTTTTTCTGATAGAGCTGTGTTGCTAGATGTGATTTCAAAAGCGTCTTCTTTGGGGGAGCGATGATACGAATTCTTATCGCAGCTGCCATCGCAATGGTGGTTTCTTTGTTTTTGAGTCGAACTCTGATCTTTTGGCTAACTCGATTAAAAATTGGACAACCAATTCGAGAAGATGGTCCCGCTGGTCATATTACTAAAGCAGGAACACCAACAATGGGCGGACTGGGAATAGTGGCCGGAGCCACGGCCGGTTACGTAATTAGTGACTTATACCACGGCATTTACACTCGAACTGGCATTTTTGTGATGCTGAGCATTATTGGAGCGGGAGCAGTGGGGCTGATTGACGATTGGATCAAAGTGGTCCGTGAGAGAAACCTTGGCCTCAATAAAAAAACTAAAATGTTTGGACTTTTACTTGTCGCATTGATTTTCGCCATTTTGATGATTGCTTATTCTCCAGTTCACACTCAAATTTCTTTTACTCGTTTCGATAATCCCGGCTGGGAGATCGGTGAAATTTTGTGGAGTCTATGGGCGATTCTCCTTATTTCAGGATCAGCAAATGCAGTTAACTTAACTGACGGGTTAGATGGTTTAGCTGCGGGGGCAGCTGTTTTTTGTTTTGGCGCTTTCGGTGTTATTTCATTTTGGCAGTTTCGATACCCCGATTTGTATGATGTCCCACACGCCTTAGACCTTGCAGTGATTTCCGCAGCCATGGCTGGTGCTTGTCTAGGTTTCTTATGGTGGAATTCCGCCCCGGCGCAGATTTTTATGGGTGACACTGGATCTTTGGCAATTGGAACAGGTCTCGCCACACTTTCTCTCGCGACAAACACTCAGCTTCTTTTGCCTATTGTTGCGGGTCTATTTGTTGTAGAGACCCTTTCGGTAATAATTCAAATATTCGGTTTCAGATTCTTTTCCAAGCGAAGAGTTTTCAAAATGGCCCCCCTTCATCACCACTTTGAATTATCCGGCTGGCCTGAAACCACCGTGATTGTAAGGTTTTGGATGATGTCAGGCTTATGCACAGCCCTTGGCATAGGCCTGTTCTATGGTGACTCACTTCGCTCTGGCATAGTCGG
>DBNM01000106.1:3178-4463 GCA_002299135.1 Candidatus Neomicrothrix sp. UBA672
GCGAGCGAGGCACTCATCTCACGCGGTTACAAGATATGCGCCGTGGATGACTCTCCTTCAGAATCTATTAATGAATGGGCTAATAAGTTGTCCTTAGAACTCTTGCCGGCTCCTGCGCATGACAGGTGGGAAAATTTTCTTCAAAGATTTTCACAAATTATTATTAGTCCTGGTATTCCAGATTTACATCCTGTCTTCACAGCTGCTTCCCGAGTTGGATCGACAATTATTGATGAAGGTGACCTTGCTAGTAAATGGGATGAAAGACCTCGATGTGCAGTTACTGGAACTAATGGAAAAACAACTGTTGTGACACTTGTTACGGAAATGCTCAACAGGTCAGGTCTAAATGCTGTTGCGGCTGGGAACTTAGAGAAGCCAGTAGTAGCAGCTATAGAAGATAGTTCAACGGATTGCTTTGTGATTGAAGCATCATCCTTTCGACTCGCTCACTCTCTTAGGTTTGAAGCATCGCCAGCAGTTTGGTTGAACTTTGCACCTGATCATCTTGATCATCATTTGAACTTAGATGTCTATCTGCAGGCTAAGAAACGTATTTGGGATGGTGTTGAAAAGGAGTCTGATGCTATTGCAAATTTATCTGATCAGGTAGTAAACCAACATTCACCTGAAGGAGCTACTGGATTCGGAATCGAGGGTGCTCATTGCTATGTAAAGGACTTCAATTTGATGTTCGAAGAAGAATTACTACTTGATGTCAGAGATTTGCCACGAAGAATGCCCCATGATTTAGAAAATGCTCAGGCTGCGTTGCTTCTTGCTAGAAAATTTGGAGCCGATATTGGGTCGTGTGTTGAAACACTTCAGATGTTTAAAGGTTTGGAACACCGAGTTGAGTTGGTTGGGGAAAGAAACGAAGTCTCTTTTATAAACGACAGTAAATCAACAACTCCCCATTCCTCTGTTTCTGCGTTAAGGGGTTTACCAGGCGCTGTTTTAATAGCTGGAGGAAGAAATAAAGGGCTTGAGTTAAGTACTTTAAAAGAAGCGAAACCACACGCTGTGATCGCTATAGGTGAAGCTGCTGACGAAATAGTGAAAATTTTTGAGGAAGAGTGCAGCGTCGAAGTTGCAAGCACGATGAATGAGGCAGTTGAAAAGGCTTATAAGAAAGCACTCCCAAAAGGCACTGTGCTTTTATCACCTGCCTGTGCTTCTTTCGACTGGTATGAATCTTACTCTGAAAGAGGTTCAGATTTCATCAGAGCAGTTTCACAACTGGAAATACTTTAGGTTGAATAGTGAATACTAAAACAACCTCAAG
>DBNM01000153.1:0-11062 GCA_002299135.1 Candidatus Neomicrothrix sp. UBA672
AAGCACTTCAGACAGTTCTCGGAATAGAGGCAGATGGATGGTACGGAAATGGTACGCGAGCAGCACATGTCGCGGCTCTTGAAGAAAGAGGTCTAGCGACTGATGGAGTCCCAACCGTTCCAACAACCACCACTACAGAAGCACCACAAGAAGATGTAGAAGCAGAAACCTCCACTGAAACAGTGGTTGAAACCACAACGACAGTTGCTGAAGCGACAGCTACTGAAACCACTACGACAGTTGCCGCAGGTTAATATCTGATCAGACAACCCGAACTGAAATTTGATCGAACCCTTCCGCTCCATTTGGTGCGGGGCTTACAACGTTTGAAGATTGAACAACATCGTTATTATCTGTGGCTCTGACTCTAATTTCATATTTTCCTGGTATGGCATCCCACTTGTGAGCCCACTGAGTCCAAGATTCACCACTTAGTGAGATACCTAAATTGCATTCCTGCCAAGGTCCAGAATTGAAAGAAACCTCCACACTTTTAACCCCGGAAAGTGGAGCCCAAGCCACTCCTGCAATTGCGTTAATCCCAGCGCTAATTCTTCGTTCTCTTGGAACATCAATCCTCGAGGCGATTTTTATAGGAGCTTTTTTTGACCATCCACGAGGTATCCAATACCCGTTATTCCCTTCCCACTCGCAAATCTCAATTCTCTTAATCCACTTAACAGCGGAAACATATCCGTATAACCCAGCTACCACTAAACGGGCAGGGAAACCATGAATAACAGGCAAAGGTGCACCGTTCATCCCGACTGCTAAAAGAGCTGTTCGTCCATCAAAAATATTTTCAATCGGAAAACCAGCGGTAAAGCCATCAACGGAATGACACATCAATTGTTCCGCATTTGATACAGGTTCAGATTTGGAAATAAGTTCACTCAATGGAACGCCAGTCCAAACAGCGTTTCCTACTAGTGGTCCCCCCACCTCATTGGAAACACAAGTTAACGTCACGTCTTTTTTAACAAAGTCCATTTCGAGTATTTCTTCATAAGAAAGTTCATAGGGATTAGCGACGAGACCATCAATTGTAAGATTCCAGTCGGCAGGTTCAATCGTGGGAACCCTCAATGCAGTGTCTATTCGATAAAAATCCTTATTCGAAGTTATATATGGTGAGATACCTTCAATCTCATTCATCTCAGAAAACGAAAGAAGACCTGGTTCTTCTGGGGGAGTTGTCGTACCCACGGAAGATGATTCGGAAGTTTTACCATTGCCAGTACGCGGTTTATTTTTTTCTTTAACATCTGGTAAAACAATATTTTCACGAATATTTTGAACCGTGTCATCCTTAAGCAGAAGTCTCCCTACGCCAGTCATCGCTCCAGCAGCCACAGAGATTCCAGTGGCCCAGTTGAGGAATTGACGTCGATTTGCATATCTGTGTTTCGGATCTTCGAAATCTACACTCACAGAACGATCTAAAACATTGTTTAGAAGGAAAAATGTTGTAACTCCAATAAGGGTGGCTAGAGCAGAAAGAGAGAGAGCGGCGACTGTGGAAGTAAGAGGGTCACGATTCAAAGTCCAACCTCCAAAAACTCCAAAAAGAATGAAAAGTGAATAACCCATATCGGGATGATTGCGTGAAAGTAGACCCAAAAACCCTCCAAAAAGGATTGAAAGAATGGTTATAACTGTTAGAAGTACCACTTTTTGGGAGTTTCCTAATGTTTCGATACTGGTGCGAACCACATCCCCTGGAGTGATATCAACAATCAATTCGCCAACAGCCAAAATTAAAGAAGTTGTTTTGCTGGTTATGGAAGCAACCAACTCTCCAAAGGCGATTGCTAAAGCAGCACTTACCATTCCTGCTAGCGCTTTTTGAAAATGTAAAGTTCTTTTAGAATCTAAATTGTTGATCATCTTAAGTAAGACCTTTGATGATTCTTTCTATCATTTCATCAAGAAGATTTGCTGAAGTGCCAAAAGTCAAACGAACATGATTTTCCCCACCAGAACCAAAATCTGGACCGTTCCCGCAAGCTACTCCGGTTTTTTCACGCAACCATTTCGCAGGTTTCTCTCCGGGATTGAATTCTGAAAGGTCTATCCACGCTAGAAAAGTCGAATCAGGAAGAAACATTTTGATTTCGGGGATTTCTCCATCAAGTCTTGATTTAAGATGTAAGCGTCGATCATCGAGTGTTCGAATAAGCTCATCCATCCAGTCGTGACCTGTTTCCCATGCCCCTATTGTCGCCACACAACCCATTCGATTGGCGCCCCCTAGGAGAAATTTTGGTACCTCTAAAAGTTTTTTCTTAAGAATGTCGTTTCCTGGAACAGCGACAGCGCAGCGCATGCCTGCAAGAGCAAAACTTTTGGCTCCAGAAGTTAGAGAAACTGCTACTGAATCAGCACCATCGATGGTCAAAGTTGGAATGTGAGATGATTCCTTGTAAATAAAATCGGAGTGAATTTCATCTGAAAGTAACGTGAGGTTGTATTTATGGCACAGATTCACTATTTGAGAGAGTTCACTTTCTTTTAGCACAACACCTGTTGGGTTGTGAGGGTTGCAGAGAAGTAAAATCCGAATATCTCGATCGGCTTTCAATATTTTCTCGAGTGAGTCCATGTCATAGTGCCAGCCTGACTCGGATTTAATTAAAGGCCATTCAACGGAACGCCTTTTTGCATGCGAAGGCAAATCAAGAAAAGGTGGGTAAGAGGGAGTGTTATATAAAATTCCATCTCCAACTGAACTGAAAGCCTCCACACAGGCAGCGACTCCTTGAAGCACTGTTACGGTTGGTATTACTCGCTCTGGATTGAGTTTCCAAGAATTTCTACTGTCAGCCCAGAAGGCAAATGACTCTCCGAGTTTTCGATCTTCATCGTGATAACCAAACGCACCCAGCGACAATACATGAGAAAGTCTTTCATGAACGGCAGGTGGACACCCAAAATCATGTTCCGCTACCCAAGCGGGTATAAATCCAGGCCCGTACTTGTCCCACTTCCTTAGACCTGCTTTATATCGATCTTCTAAATCAAAATTTAAATCCATCAGAGTGATCGTAGGCTTTTCTGGGAATTAATACTGAGTAGTGAAGTAGAAATTAAAATTTCCACAAATGGTCGACAAGGCAAACTATTTACCTGATATGTGAAGTGGTTCACCTGCAACACCAAGAGCGGCTTCAGAAATAGTTTCACTCATTGTGGGGTGCGCGTGAATAGTGCCGATGAGGTCATCAATACTTGTAGCAGTCTCAATAGCTAAAGCGGCCTCACCAGCTAATTCGGCGACATGTTTCCCTATAGCTTGAAAGCCAACAATGGTACCTTCTTCATCGGCCACAAGATTCACAAAACCCGATTCATCTCCGAGTGTTTTAGCCCTTGAAGAGGCTGAAAAAGGAAAACGAAAAGAATTGAGATTCATTTCGGAATGCTGATCGATATCTGGGTCTATCCCTACAGTTACTATTTGGGGATCGCTGAACACAACCATAGGTATGCAATTAGGTTCAAAATCATTTGAGATTCCGCAAGCCACATCAGCGGCAACTTTGGCTTCAGCAGTAGCTTTATGTGCTAAAGCAGGACCCAATGTTAAATCGCCGATAGCGAAAACATGTTCAGTAGCGCGCCGCTGTGAGTCAACTTTTACATGGCCTGTAGACAGTAGAGACGCACCACTTTCTACGATATTAACAGTGTCACTGTTTGGTTTTCTTCCAGCCACAACTCCCACAAGGTCGGTCGGTATAGAAGAACTTTCTTTATCACTTTCAATAATTAGCTCATTTCCAGCAAATGAAACAGCTTTGTATCCAAGACAAATCCCAATCCCTAATGAGCGAAGACCATTTTCCAGTTTTTTACTCAATTGCTTGTTGAATCCTGGCAGGAGTTGTTCTTCAGATTCGACGATAACCACTCGTGATCCTAATTTCGCATAAACAGTGGCTAACTCAACTCCTATATAACCTCCTCCGACAAGAGTGAGTTGATCAGGGATTGAATCCTGAAAGAGTAATGTTTCTGAATCGACAACCGTTTTGCCATTTGTAGGTAAATTCTGAAGAGTCATAGGGGAGGAGCCAGTCGCCACAATGGCATCGCGAAATTCCAGATGCTCTAAATGGCCCCCTTCGCTCTCGACCGCAACTCTATTTGGTCTGGTAAATCTCGCTGTTCCGTTAATGACATCAACTTCCGCCTTGTCTAATAGAAATGAAACACCATTACTCAAATCGGTTACAAGGTTTTTCACGTGGTCATTAACTTTGGACATATCAACGCTTGTGGAAATCTTTACTCCTAAATCTTTGGTGTTGCTTCCAAGGTGAGCTAGATCTGCAATCTCAATTAAAGCCTTGGAAGGGATGCAACCAACGTTAAGACAAGTTCCCCCCATGAATCGATTTTCAACTAGTGAAACTTTTCTACCTAATCGACTCGCATTCAGTGCAGCCGCATAGCCGCCTGGACCTCCTCCAATGACGAGCAGGTCAACTGATGAAGAAACCTCACCTACTACCAAGGAGACCTCACTCTGTGACCAATAGGTTCAGTGGTTCTAGAAGATCGTTCATTATGGAGTTTTTAAAAGCTTCCGAAACGTCACCATCAATTAGACGATGATCCGCTCCTAGAACTATCGGTAAAGTGGGTCTGGCTTCTACTTTTCCGTCGTGGACAACAGGGCGTTCTTCGATTTTTCCAATACCTAGGATCCCTGCTTGACCTAAGGAGATAACAGGAAGAGCCCAACGTCCCCCTAGAGACCCATAGTTGGTGATAGTGAAAGTTGCCCCCTGCATTTGATGAGCGGATATTTTATTATCACGTGATAGTTCTACCAATTCAGAAATTCTCTCAGCGAGCTCAAAAATGTCAATATCATTTGCGTCACTGATTACTGGAACTAATAGTCCCGAATCTGAGGCGACAGCTATTCCCAAATTAACCGAAGGAGGAATTATTATCTTCTCTGCTGGGCTGCCGACAACATGACCGTTCATCATCGGGTACTTTTTCAGCGCTCTTACAGTTGCCGCTGCGATAATTGAGAGCGGAGTAATTTTTGAAGCTCCCTGGCGGTTGACTTTCTTCAAGCGATTTCGAAAATCTATAAGCAAAGAGGCATCGACTTCATCCAACGAGTGGATGTGAGGTATTTCTGACCACGCAGCTGACATGTTTTTTGCTATCACTCCGCGTACACCTTTGATATTATGTTCTCCTGGTTCCATGTAACCAAGGCCAGCACGATCCTGTATAGGTGTGGAACTTTCAATATTAACAACTGGGGATGGGGGCTGACTTGCCCTCTCATCAGATTCAGCAGCTAACCGCACATCATCGTTGGTTATTCGACCAGACGATCCCGTTCCAGAAATCAATGAAATATCAACTGATAGTTCACGAGCCAGTTTTCTTGTAGCGGGAGAGGCTTTAACTTTTGGCACAACTGAAATAAAACTCTCTTGCTTCTCGATGTTAGAAACAGTTTTTTCCTGTGTGGTATCTTCGATCTCCATATTTTTTTGCAAAGTGTTTTCTCGAGGGGGAGTTGGGTCTAGTTCTTCAATTTGGATTAGAACATCTCCAACTTTTATCCTGTCTCCCTCTTGCCCACTCAGTTTCAAGACTTTTCCCGCCACTGGGGAAGGTAACTCAGAGCTGGCTTTGTCAGTTAATACTTCCAAAAGAGATTGATCGCGTTCCACCACATCACCCGGCGATACGTACCATGTGACTATTTCAGCGTCTTCTAGACCTTCGCCGATATCAGGCAAACGGAATTCAAAAGCCATGCTTCAGCCGTTTTCCATTGTTTTCAAAACAGCTGATCTTATTCGTGCTTCATCTGGAACATAGAGACTTTCTAACATTCCTACTGGGTATGGCACGTCGAAGCCTGAAACTCTTGCGACGGGCGCTTCTAAGGACCAAAAACATTCATCGTTAATAGTGGCGATGATTTCAGATGCGAAACCACCAGTTTCTGGTGCTTCTTGAACCACCACTGCTCTTCCACAGTGGGAAACGATTTGTGATATTGCTTCGATATCGAGTGGAACTATACTGCGTAGATCCAATACCGCGGCGGAAATTCCTTCCCCCTCAAGGGATTCAGCAACTCGCCTTGAAAGTTCAACTTGGTAGCTCCATGAAATTATGACTACGTCATCACCTTTCTTTATCAGATTCGCCTTACCTAAAGGAACAATATGTTCTTCGTCAGGAACCAAATCACGAATACCTCTATATCCGCGTAGAGGTTCAAGGAAAAGTACAGGATCAGGGTCCCGTATAGCAGAAGTAAGCAACCCTTTTGCATCCGATGCTGTAGACGGTAAGACAATTTTCAGGCCTGGGATGTTTGCGAATTGGGCTTCCAGAGAATCTGAATGTAATTCTGGAGTTCTCACACCGCCCCCAAAAGGGGCTCGAATTGTTATTTGTGATTCGAAACGACTCTGAGTTCTGTAGCGTAACCGTGCTATTTGTCCTGCGATTTGATGCATTGCTTGATAGGAAAAACCTAGGAATTGTATTTCGGCGACAGGAACCAACCCGGCCATTGCCAAGCCAACAGCTGAACCTGCGATGGCAGCTTCAGAGATTGGTGTATCAACCACTCTGCTTTCACCAAACTTTTCAATCAAACCTTCGGTAGCTCTAAACACGCCACCGTTTCGGCCAACATCTTCCCCTAAAACAACGATTCTTTCATCCCGCGCCATTTCGCTATGTAAGGTTTCATTAATGGCCTCCAGCATGGAAAGCTCAGAGACTTTGTTACTCATTTGACTTTCCCATTGACTCCATAAGAAAGGACCTCTGTCGAAGTTGTCTTGAAGTGTCCGAAACAAAACAATGGTCCATCAGAGAATTTGCAGAAAGGGGAGTATTTTTTGCCTTTTCGAAAGCGTCGTCCATTATTTCGAGTGCAACAGTTTCTATTTCCTTTTGCTTAGTGTCACTCCAGAGGTCTCTGTCTGTTAAATCCTTGATAAATGCGTGAACAGGATCTTTTTCCTGTGCAGCTGACAACTCATCGGAAGGCACATATCTAGTTGGATCGTCTGCTGTTGTATGTGCACCTAGTCGATAGACAGTGGCTTCTATCAAAGTTGGACCCTTTCCGTTTAATGCCCTTTTGCGAGCGTTGAAGACAGCTTCATAGACGGCTGATGGGTCGTTGCCATCAACTGTCACACCTGGAATCCCAAACGCTTCAGCTTTCGAAGCGAAGCTATCAGCTGCAGTTTGCAGGTGTGTTGGTGTTGATATTGCCCACTGATTATTTATGCAAAAAAGAATTACAGGTGCTTTTAAAACTCCAGCAAGATTTCCAGCCTCGTAAAAATCTCCTTCTGAGCTTGCTCCGTCTCCGAAGAAAACTAGCACCACTCCGGATTCGTTTTTCAGCGACATTCCCCATGCAAGTCCGACAGCATGAGGTATCGAAGCGCCGAGAGAGATTTGTGACGGTGCGACTTTTACCGGATCGGGAATATGACCGCCAGCGGGATGCCCAAGGTTGTAAAGCATAAAAGTATCTAATACTTCGGGTCCGTATCTCCTAAGCCCCAGTGGTTCGCGATACTGCGGAAGAACCCAGTCACTTTCAGGTTCCAGTGCATGAACTGCACCGACGACTGCTGCTTCATGTCCGTCGATTGGGGCAATCGTTCCCACTTGTCCTTGACGTTGGAGGTTCCAAAGTCTCCCTGCTTGAGTTCGCGCGATAACCATGTCCTCAAGGATCATTTGTAATTGCTTGTCATTGGGTTTCGCCATGATTCTCCAAAATGCTTACAACTGAACATTACCCGCAAGCAGTGTTTTTGGCATTGCCGGTCTTAATCGAATTAGAAGGTTTAGAAGTCATGAAAATCGTCGCTAGAAAAACTGTAGATCAGCAACTCTAAACAGTGCCCAAGAGAACAGAATTTAATAATAGTTAGGTTTGGTCCTCTATGAGCCAATTCGGGAGGCACACTCTTTATTTGGTTAGGCGTACACTATAATTTAAGTCAATTTTTTTATTGAGATTGTTCAAAGAGTAAAAGCGAGAACAGATGAGTAGTAATCGGCGTGATTTGATTCGTATGACAGATGAGGAGATGAAGCTTTTCATCGAAGAACAGAAGAGTCTTCAAGTGTCTTGTATGGGACATGATGGTTGGCCACACTTGACTACTCTCTGGTTCGCAGTTGTTGATCAAAGGATCGTTTTTGAAACCTATACCCGCTCACAGAAGATTTTAAATTTACAGAGGAATCCAAACGTAACCATTCTTCTGGAAGATGGCATTGTCTATGAGAAGTTGCGCGGAGTGATGATTAAAGGGAAAGCTGTACTCGAGAGCAAACCAGAAAATGTCGAAAAATATGCCAAAGCTGTAATGATCAGAAATCAACCAGAAATCGGGGAAGAGATTCTTTCAGAAGCTGCAAAGCAGATGTCACTTAAGAGAACTGCGGTAATTATTGAACCGCAAGAAATTATTTCTTGGGATCATACGAAGCTGGGTGGGACTTACTGAAATTTACGTATCCCAAAACTTACCCTAACATGGCTTAGTGGAAAATCTTATTGTACCCGGTGACGCTGTAGAGAAACTTTTTGCTCTTCAAGGTGAAGATGCACTTTTAGGTCAACTCGAACATCAAATTATAACTTTACCAGAGCGAGAGAAACTGATTTCCGTGCTGGAAACGAAAAAGGTGACTGAAGACCTTATTTTCGTAAAGCAAGCCGAAAGCGTTGAACTCCGAAAAAATGAAAAAAGACTCGAACTAGAACTTTCTTCAATTGAGACAAGATTGAAAGAGGTGGATGAGAAGTTATACAGCGGAGTTATAACAACGGAAAAAGAAGCAAAAAGTCTTCAGGACGAAATCGGCCACTTGAAAGAGAGGCAAGATGCCTTGGAATCTGAATTACTCGAAATCTTGAGCCAAATTGAAGATTTGACTACTGCTATCAACGAGGTGAATTCACAGCTTGAAGTTCAAAACAAAGACATTCAAATCCTTGAAGATGCTATAAAACGTGTTGAGAATGAATTAAATCAAAAAGTCTTGGAAGCAAAAGATCGGCGTGAAGAAACTGTGAAAGTTTTAACAGATGAAATTTTAAAAAGTTACGAAGCGCACCGCGTGCATTTCCCTTCAGATGCCGTAGTTCGCTTTAATGGACCAACTTGCAATGGTTGTCACTTAACAATGTCAGCGATGGAAACTGACCGCATTAAAGGACTTGAGGTTGGTGCTCTAACTGAATGTTCAGAATGTGGGCGACTAGTAGTTCGTTAAATGTTTTTATGGTTTTGTATCCCTTCGATAGTGGGAATAGCTTTGATTTTTCGAAGCCCTTTTCTTGACTACAGGTTGTTAGCACTTGGAGCTTTACTACCTCTGGTGGAAACAGTGGCTGGTTTTCAATGGCTACTGCATACATTATTTTTTGGTGTCTTTGTATTATCTTCAATAATGTTCTTAGGAAAAGGTAATCGTAAAATCCAACAGAAATTGCTACCTCTTCCTATCGGTCTTTTAACACATTTGGTGCTTGATGGAACTTGGACAAAAACTGAGATCTTTTGGTGGCCTGTAACTGGACGAGATTTATTGGGGACTGAAGTGGGTCGTCTAGAGTTTTCTTTTATGCCTATTGGAATGGTTTTAGAGATATTCGGAATCATCATTGCTGTATGGGGCTGGCGAAAATTTGAACTTAATAAACAAGTAAATTTGAAAGCCTTTATTACGAATGGTTACTTGCTCGCTTTGGAGGGGAATTGATGTTGCATGTAGTGCGCCACGGAAGAACAGAGGTTAATGCGTCGGGGAAATTGTTGGGACGAAGCGATCCCGGTCTTGACCAAACTGGTAGGAAGCAGGCAGAAGACTTGGCAAACCGGTTAGGTGGTGTTGATTTGGTTATTTCTAGTCCACTGAAACGGACTATGGAAACTGCAAGTTACATAAGTAATACGGTTAAAACAGATCCAAGATGGCTGGAACTCGACTATGGGGAACTCGAGGGAAGATCAATAGAAAGTATCGATGTTGAAATTTGGGAAAACTGGCGCTCTGATGTCAATTGGGCGCCAGAGGGAGGTGAATCATTATCTGCTTTAGGAGTCAGAGTGGCGGAAGCATGCGAAGACATTGTAGAAATTTCAAAAGATAGAGAAGTCGTAGTAGTTACCCACGTTTCTCCTATTAAGGCAACTTTAGGGTGGGTATTGGGGTTGGATGCGGGAGTTTCTTGGAAGTGTCATGTGTCTCCAGGCTCTTCTATGACTATAAAAATAGGCCAATATGGACCTGTTCTTCAGAATTTCAATCTTGTTGATTGAACATCTAGTGACAATTATCACCTGAATTTATCAACTAGAAATAGTCTCAATCAAAAGATTGAGTTAACATATATCTATGAAAAGATACGCCGCAGTGATTTTCTCTATGACTTTGGCCGTGGCAGCCACTGGTTTAGTTTCAGGCGTTAATTCAGTTACGACTGCAATGGAAACTGACTCGACATCTAATGGTCAGGATTGGTCGCCTTCAGTTGAAAATGTAGTAACGAGACTTGTTCAAAATGGCATGTCTAATTCAGGGGTTTGTCCAACCTCGGCTTGAATATAAATTGTTTCGTTATTAGTTAATGGTCAAACGAGACGTATACACCCACGGTCATCAACCCGCAGCGGTGAAGCAACATGCAAAGAGAACAGCCGAAGGCTGTGCTCAATTCGTTCGTCCGGTGATTTCACCACAGTCTAAAATTTTGGATGTTGGGTGTGGGCCAGGTTCTATTACCATTGGTCTCGCTCGATGGGCTGCTAACGGGTCTGTCACCGGTATAGACGTCGGTGAAGAAGTCCTTCAGACAGCTCAACAGGCAGTAGACGAAGCTGGAATCTCAAATATTTCACTGGAACAGGCATCTGTTTATGAACTTCCTTATGCTGATAGCTCATTTGACTTAACCTATGCTCATCAAGTTCTTCAGCATTTAGCGGATCCGGTGTTAGCGATACAAGAAATGGCAAGAGTCACTCGA
>DBNM01000153.1:11482-14100 GCA_002299135.1 Candidatus Neomicrothrix sp. UBA672
TATCACCTAGTTGCTCGACATAATGGGGCGGAACCGGATGCAGGAAGGCATCTTTTGGCTTGGTTTCACCAAGCCGGCTTGCATGAAGTCAAGTGCTCCGCAACGGCTAGTGTTTACGTGACAAAAGAAGAAAGAGAAAATTGGGGTCTGTCGTGGGCAGACCGCTGCCTCACGACCAGTTTTCCGATCCAGGCGATGGAGTATGGTTACGCGACTTGGGAGGAATTAGAAATGATATCAGAGGGCTGGCGCCATTGGGCAGTCCACCCAGACGGCTATTTTCAGTTCATCAACGGCGAAGCAATCGCTGAAGTTTAATGAGTCTTGAACCAGGAGGAAAGGTTAATTTTCTTCTTTCCAACATGTGCAGCCGCAATTAACTTCTTCTGTGCATTCACAGTTGGGGCCACAGGTGCAATCTATGCTTAAAGTTTCCATACCTAATTCTCTCACACTTATTTACCAGTAGCAATCAAATTTAGATGGTGAGCCGACCTATAGGCGGGGTTCTGTCCACTGAAACTTTTCAGATTCAGTTGTGTGATCATCCATCTATGCGGTCCACCTGAGAGTGTCATCGGACGAGCCGCCCTCTCTCTTCTTGACCTTGCTCCGAATGGGGTTTACCTAGCCGAACGAGTCACCTTGTCCGCTGGTGCGCTCTTACCGCACCGTTTCATCCTTGCCTGTTTTCGAAATCGAATCATCGGCGGTTTGTTTTCTGTGGCACTTTCCTTCAGGTTGCCCTGACTGGCCGTTAGCCAGCATTCTGCTCTGTGGAGCCCCGACCTTCCTCAATGCTAAAGCACCGCAATCACCCAGTCGGCTCACCAGTAATAGTTTGTCTCAATAAAGGGGCAATAAACAACAAAAATTAATTCTTTTCGTACTTTCTTTAAAACTTTCTTATGTGGATAATGCATCTAATAGAATTCAAGAAAGAGCTACTTGACGCTGCGTGGCGTGGTTTCCATTGGAGGGGAAGATGCTTGAAAAATTTGGAGGCTGGTCGACTATTCTTGCCGAATTATGCAATGGGCAGGATCTGACAGCGGAGAAAACTGAAGCTTTACTTAGTGAAATACTTTCTGGTGAATCTGAAGAATCTCAGATAGCGGCTTTTTTAATAGCTATAAAAATTAAGGGTGAAACTACAGAAGAGATTACAGGTCTAGTTAATGCTATGTTGAAAGCTTCTGAGCCTCTTTCCGTACCTCCTAACGCAATAGACATTGTTGGTACGGGTGGCTCGACTCAAAGACGCGAAGCAGCTTTAAACGTTTCTACAATGGCGTCATTCCTAGCTGCTGCTGCTGGAGCAGTTGTATGCAAACATGGAAACAGAAAAGCCTCTTCAACTTCAGGCTCTTTTGATTTCCTTGAAGCACTTGGCCTGTCTGTTGAACAAACACCTGATCAGGTCAGCGAGCAGGTACATGAAAAGAATCTTGCTTTTGCATTCGCGAAAACCTTTCATCCAGCAATGCGTTTTGCGGGACCGGTTAGAGCTGCAATTGGAATTCCGACAGTATTCAATATCCTCGGGCCGCTTTCTCACCCAGGCAGGATTTCAAGACATTTAATAGGAACCGTTGATGAAGCTTTAGCAAAGCAGATGGCAGAAGTTCTTCTAGCTAAAGGTGCTGAACGAGCGTGGGTGGTGGTAGGCGATGGGGGAGTTGATGAAATAGCCGTAACTGGACCGACTTTCGTCATGGAAGTCAGGGGTGGGATGATAGAAGAGTGGACACTAGACCCGTCAAACTTTGGTTTTGCCTTGCATCCTCCTGAAAGTATTAGAGGAGGGACACCTGAGGAAAATGTTGAAATAGCAAAAAGGATTTTCACTGGAGAGGAGCAAGGAGCTCGTCGTGACATGGTAATCCTTAATGCTGCTGCCGGACTGACTGTGGCGGAAACTGTAGGTGACCTTGGCGAGGGTATAGAAAAAGCGACCACTTCTTTGGAGAATGGCTCAGTAATTGAATTAATAAACTCCCTGCAAGAGCCATCGTAAAAATGAAATGGCTCCAAGTAGCCTCCCGGTAAACCGGTTAACTCCTTGGAGCCACTCCTATTTTAGAGTTTGATTTCATTAAGAAATCTGTTGGTTTTAAGGCCATCTCTAAAATTTTCAATTTACGATTCAATTTTCAGGGTCTCAATATTTCGAATTAAAGCGGTGACTTCATTCAAAGTATTGGGTACATCCGAATTTATTCTCGTGAACTGATGAAAGACACAATAGTCAGACGTAAAAAATAATCAAGCCCTACTGAAGAAATCCACATAAAAATAAAATGTTTCCACAAGAAGAATGTTTCTATACACAGATAAATCCACAGGCTGAGTTGTGAACTTTATTTAGTCCATTCATCTCGTTCTAGTAGGACATTTTTTAGAATGGCTGGTTCATCCGTCATCAAACCGTCGACTCCTAAGTCAAGAAGTTCACTCATTTCTTTAGGATCGTCAACAGTCCAGACGTGCACCTGTAAACCTTTCAAATGCGCCCTGTTAACAAAATCATGAGTAATAATTTTTACCGGCCCGGATCGTTGGGGAACCTGAAGGCAGTGGTAATCAGGTTTTGATTTAGAAAAGCGAAATTTACCTGT
>DBNM01000098.1:0-919 GCA_002299135.1 Candidatus Neomicrothrix sp. UBA672
TTTCTTTTTCGACTTGCTTGTCTTGATTCAGCTCGCTTTGATTTTCACTCATGAGATAAATAATTAGTTAGCGTTAGTTTCTTCAATTAGTTTTTCTGATTTGATTTTTACTTCTTTCCCAGCTTGTAATGCTGCCTTTTGACTTTCAGCATTTAAGTAAGAACCAGTTACTAATGGATCAATTCTTTTCATCTTATGAGAAATAGTGAAGTAGCGATGCTTAGGAGCTATTTTCTCACGCTCGGTAAATGATTCATTTCCTACTTTTTTCCTAAGTTTGATGACTGCGTCGAAAATTGCTTCTGGTCTAGGCGGGCATCCAGGTAAATACAAATCAACAGGTATGAGTTTATCTACTCCACGAACAGCTGTGGTTGAGTCAGCGCTAAACATACCACCAGTAATGGTGCAAGCACCCATTGCAATTACATATTTAGGGTCTGGCATTTGTTCATAAAGTCTGACTAGAGCAGGAGCCATTTTCATGGTTACAGTTCCCGCAACTATTAAAAGGTCAGCTTGCCTGGGAGAGCTTCTTGGAACAAGTCCAAAACGATCAAAATCAAATCGAGAACCAATTAATGCTGCAAATTCAATAAAACAACAAGCAGTTCCATATAAAAGTGGCCATAAGCTGCTTAACCTTGCCCAGTTATGCAAATCATCGAGACTAGTAAGAATAATATTTTCACTTAAATCGTTAGTAATTGTTGGTGCACCAACTGGACCGCATGTTGCTGATCTAATGTCTCGAACGGATTGTGCTGAAGAAAAATTATTCATAGACCTAACTCCATTCAAGTGCACCTTTGCGCCATGCATATGCTAGTGCAACTATAAGAATTGAAATGAAAATAAGTGCTTCTATGAATGCTAGTAAGCCAAGTTTGTGAAATGCAACTGCCCATGGATAAAGAAA
>DBNM01000098.1:1296-2505 GCA_002299135.1 Candidatus Neomicrothrix sp. UBA672
ATATTAAATTGAATCCATGCTCCCCCAATTGGTTCCATGCCAGATTCGTAAGTTAATTCTCTTTCCCCAGGTTTGCTTTTTGGAGAAATTAGTTTATTTGTGACGAGAGCAAGAACTGGAACTGCAGCCGATATCAATAGAAAACCAAGGAATGCGTCGTAACCCTCAAGAGTAAACATGATGCATTAAATACTTGATTATTAGTTTGGCACCCACTTAAGCGCACTTTCCTCGATAGAGTTAGGTTGTGTGAAACTGCAAACGGTGAGAGATGAACAAAAACCTGCATTAGATGAGACAAATGCCAATGAATCTGGCAATAGTCCTATTGATGCAGAGAAAAAATTAGATCTGAAACTTCAAGACCTAGAGGAGGATCTCAGCCAAAATAGGTTTGAATGCAGAGGATGTGGTTATGTTTATGACCCTAATGAGGGGCTGCGGAAATATAAAATCCCTCCAGGAACTCCTTTTTTGGAAATAGATCAAGAAATCTTCCGTTGCCCTGTTTGCAGAGCACGATATGGTGCTTACAAAGATATAGGGGCTAAATTTGTACCTACTGATGGTTTTGAAGATAATGTTGTTTATGGATTTGGATTTAATACTCTTCCCCCAGGTCAAAAAAATGTCCTTATTTTTGGCGGCTTAGCCTTTGCCGCTGCTTGTTTTTTATCCCTTTACTCCTTGCATTAAGCTTTTCATGAATCGCTTCATCAACTATTCAGTTAATTTAATTTTAATTCTTTCGCTTGGTTTTACCTTGACTGGGTGTGTGACAACTACTCGTTTACCAGTTGAGCCAAATAGTCCTTGGGAGGAAATTGAATTAGCCAGTGATGACAACCCTCTTGATATAGCATTTGTTAATGAAAACCATGGTTTTTTAGTTGGAGCAAATAGGTTAATTCTTGAAACAAATGATGGAGGCTTGACTTGGCAAGAGAGGAGTTTGGATCTCCCTAGTGAGGAGAATTTCAGATTGATTAGCATTGACTTTAAAGAAGATGAAGGTTGGATTGTTGGCCAACCTAGCCTTGTTATGCATACTGAAGATGCAGGGCAGAATTGGACGCGTTTATCGCTAGGTAATCAATTGCCTGGTGATCCATATCTGATAACAACTCTTGATAAAAATTCAGCGGAATTAGCTACTACTGCAGGTGCGGTATATAGAACAAATGACGCAGGCCAAAATTGGGAAGGGAG
>DBNM01000160.1 GCA_002299135.1 Candidatus Neomicrothrix sp. UBA672
AAGGGAAAAGGATCAAGGTGTTGCCTTTACTCACAAATTCAGATGCGATTGCGACAATATCCTGTGATGGCGGCAGTCTAAGAACAGTTTCTTTCCGTTTTACTACTTCTTGCAGCCAAACCGTCTCATTAGCGGTGGTTTTTGTTTTTTCTATGCCATCTTTACGCTTCTCCAACGAAGGAACATTCTTTGGTGGTGACGCTGTAGTTAAAAACCTATTAAGCCGGCCTGCCCAACGGTGTGCTGCCCAACGAGCCAGATCTATTACTTCTGAAGAAGGCCCAACACTTCTATATTTAGATAACGGAAGCAGATTAATTCCTTCTTCAGGTTGAATGTCAATCTCTAATACCCAACCATTCACCTGCCTCCCACTGAAAGGCACCCTGACCATAGTTCCGACTTTTATTTGATCGGCTTTCCCATCTTCAATCCATGATTGAGGAATAGAATAATCAAATGCTTTGTCGATAGCTGGAACATCAGGAAGGACCCTCACTGCTCTCAAACCTGATACATCGTTATTAGAACTAGGAACTTCAGATTCGGCTTCCTCAGTAGACCCAAGTGTTGACTCAAAAGTCAACTGACCATTTTTATTTCGGGCATTCATAGAGGCCCGGGGGGATCAGTTTAACCCTAAGTGGGAACGCACATCTTCGACACGATTGACCTGTTCCCAAGGGAACTCCTCACGACCGAAATGACCATAAGCGGCAGTTGACTTATAGATCGGCCTCCTCAAATCAAGATCTCTAATGATTGCCGCTGGTCTTAAATCAAAGATCTCTTGGATAGCGCTTTCGATTTTAATTGGGTCAACTTTTTCTGTTCCGAAAGTTTCAACAAAGATTGATACTGGTCTTGCCATTCCAATAGCGTAAGCGACTTGCACTTCACATCTTGATGCAGCTCCAGCAGCTACTAAGTTCTTTGCTACCCATCGCGTTGCATATGCTGCAGATCGGTCTACCTTGCTTGGGTCTTTACCTGAAAACGCGCCGCCCCCGTGTCTGGCAATCCCTCCGTAGGTGTCGACAATAATCTTTCTTCCTGTCAAACCTGCATCTCCTACAGGCCCTCCAACAACAAAACGTCCTGTTGGGTTAACCAAAACTGTGTAATCATCTTCGCTGAATTCTTCAGGGATGGTTGGTCTTATTACATGTTCAATCAGATCTGGTCTTATTATTGTGTCTCTGTCGATTCCGTCATTATGTTGAGTTGATACCAAAACCGTATTTAAACTGACAGGCTTGTTGTCTTCGTAGTCAAACGTGACCTGCGTCTTACCATCTGGTCTCAAATACGGAATATTACCTGCCTTCCTTATCTCCGCATGTCTTTCTGCCATGCGATTAGCTATCTGAATAGGTAAAGGCATTAGAGCTTCCGTTTCGTCACAGGCGTAACCAAACATCATCCCCTGATCTCCAGCTCCTTGTCGGTCTAGTTCATCCTCATCATCTGATGCCCCAGAGCGAGTCTCTTCAGAGCTATTAATACCTCGACTTATATCATCAGATTGAGAGTCAAGAGTTACCATCACTCCACAGGTGCTGCCGTCAAAGCCGTAATCTTCTCTGTCGTATCCTATTTCTCGAATAGTTTGGCGAACTATCTCTGGTATGTCGACATAACCCGAAGTTGTTATCTCTCCCGACACAACACAAATACCAGTGGTCACCATTGTTTCACAAGCAACTCTGGAATTAGGATCCTCTACTAAAAGTGCGTCTAGTATCGCATCAGAAATCTGGTCTGCCATTTTGTCTGGGTGACCTTCTGTCACTGACTCTGATGTGAAACTCCACTTTCGCGACACTATTATCTCTTTCCTTTTATTGAATCTTAGGATCAGTTACCTGTATAGACCACGATTCAGAGACTATATCTATTACGTTTCTTGCTATTTCTCTTTTGTCACATAATGGAATTTCTGTTGACGCTCCATTTCGGTCAATCACAGAAACCGAATTTGTATCGTGCCCGAATCCAACTCCTGGAGCAGAAACATCATTCGCAACAATGAAATCAAGGTTTTTACTTTCTAGTTTCTTCGAAGCGTTCTCAAATAAATTCTTAGTTTCAGCTGCAAAACCGATAATAAGTTGGCTACTTTTTCTAGTCTCATCTAAAGCTTTTAAAATGTCCACTGTTGGCTCAAGTGTTATTTCAGGAACACCTTCTTCTTTTTTTATTTTTTGGCTAGCAACTTTTTGAGGCTTAAAATCTGCTACTGCAGCAGCCATGAATACCCAGTCTGCTCTTGAAGCATGTTCCATTACCAACTCATGCATTTCTTGAGCTGTTTCAATCCCTATTACTTCGATTCCTAATTCATCTGGTGCTGTTTCAGTTTCTGTCGTTACACAAACCACCTTCGCTCCTCTTAATGCTGCTTCACTCGCCAGCGCATGACCTTGTTTACCTGATGAACGATTTCCAATATAACGAACCGGCCCTATAGGTTCTCGCGTGCCCCCCGCTGTGACTAAAACAGTTAATCCTGCAAGATCCCCAGGCTGGTGTCCACCATCTTTACCTAAAAGTTTGAAAACTGATTCAACTACGTCTTCCGGTTCCGCTAGCCTTCCGAAACCACTGTCCCCTCCAGCTAGTCTCCCTTCACTAGGTCCCACTATTTGGACACCGCGTTCTCGAAGTGCGGCAATATTTTCAATTACCGAGGCTTGTTCCCACATCTCTGTATGCATTGCTGGACAAATCATCACATCTGCACGTGTCGCTAAAAGAGTAGCCGTTAGCAAATCTCCTGATCGGCCATTTCGATAGTCAGATATGAGTCGGGCTGTAGCAGGGCACACAATGATCAAATCAGCCCCTTGACCTAGTCTTGTATGTGGGATCGCATGTTCCTCGTCCCACAGGGAAACCTGTGTTTTTTCAGATCCCAAAGCATCAAAGGTCGACTTTCCAACGAAACGAAGTGCACCTTTTGTCATTACTGGCGAGACATAAGCCCCCGCGTCAGTAAGTCGTCTACATACCTCTATAGCCTTATAAGCGGCTATTCCACCGGTAATTCCTAGAACGATCCTACGACCGTCGAGCTGGCCCATTTGGGATATAAACGAGGCTAAGCGCTCTCGTCGTCTTCAGGAGAAATTTCACCTGATTCTTCATCCACCAAAACTTCTGCTTCTGCTTCAGCTTCAGCTTCAACAACGTCTTCAATTTCAGGTTCATCGGGAAGCTCTATAGGGACGATTTTCTCAACTGACACCTCTTCAAAAGCTATTGATAGAGGTTTTCTCGAAGTTGAAGTTATCTGAGGTGGAACTGAAGCTCCCAAACCTTCACCTAATTGACCAAAGTAGGACGTTATTTGACGAGCCCTTCTGGCCCCCAAAACAACAAGACCAAATTTTGATTCAGTCGTGTCTAAAAGACCTTCAATGTCTGGGTTCATCAATGTGTCATATCGTCGCATAGCGACTCCTCTTGAAGAAATGTCACTCTTGCAGGTGGTTCCTGCGGCATCTCCAAGGTATCAGAATGAGAGTAACTTCCCTACGGTTCCCTTAAAGTCGAGCTTTACGAATAATTTCACTTATTTCTCTTGTAGCTTTTCCGAGGTCATCATTCAAAATAATCTGATAATTAAGCTCTTTTGCTTCTTTTCTTTCTCTTTCTGCTTCCAGTAAACGCTTGTCTATTTCACTCGACTTATCGCCTCTTTCAGATAGTCGTCGTCGTAGTTCCGGATCTTCAACGTCAATAAAAATTAATATTGCTTCTGGAAGCTTCTCATTTATTTGACGCCCTCCTGAAACATCTATTTCCAAAATTAGATCCCTTTTATCGGCAGAATCAGGCATAGGAGTGCCATACATGGAGCCTAAAAATTCATTCCATTCGATAAAACCTCCGTTGTCCTTGTGTTTATTGAATGCAGCAGTATCGACAAAAAAATATGAATCGTCCGTATCGTCTACTCGAGGTTCCCTTGTTGTCCAAGACCTACTCACAGTAACTTTCGGATCCTGTTCGCATAGCTCACGTACGATCGTTCCCTTACCTGCACCGCCAGGACCTGATATGACAATTATCAAAGGTGTCTTCGCTCCGTCAGATGTCACGATTGATCAGAGAAACGTGATACTAACGAAGCTCGTTGTTGAGCACCTAAACCACGCAATCGACGACTTTCACTTATACCTATCTCCTCCATGGTTCTGCGCGCTTTTACTTTGCCAAGTCGAGGTAAGGATTCCAAAACTGCAAGGACCTTCATTCGACCGAGAGTTTCATCAGTGTCCGAACGTTCTAACAGGTCCTCTAAAGACAGGGATCCCATTTTGAGAAGTTCTTTAATTTCAGCACGCAACCTTCTAGCTTCCGCTGCCTTTATTAGGGCTTGACGCCTCTGTTCATCTGTGAGTGGCGGAGGTCGGTTCATGCGAAGACCATAGTAGGCAATATTTGCAAAATTTGCATTTTGCAGAAGCAATATTTTTTAACCTAAAAGCTCACTGACTAATTCTTCAGAAGCTTCTATGGGGTTTTCAGCTTCCGTTACCATTCTTCCTATCACTAACATGTCAGCTCCACCACTAATTGCTTCCATAGGTGTTGCCACTCTCGCTTGATCATGACTGTTGCCACCAGCCAATCTTAAACCTGGAACAACTCTCATAAGTTTTTCAGAAAAACTTGAAGTGGCTTCGAGGTCAGGCGCTGCACAAATAATTCCTTCACAACCTGCTTTTAGCGCAGTTTCACAGCGTGAAACAATTGTGTCTTCATTTTTTATTGTGTCGCTCGTTAGAACTGTCACCCCTAGAACACCTGGAGTTGGCAGACCTACACTCTCTGCTCCTTCTCTTAGGCCATCTACAGCGGCTTTGAGCATTTCCTCTCCTCCCGATGCATGAGCGGTGACCCATCTTGCTCCTACCGAACCAACAACACGAGCAGCCTTATGAACTGTTGTCGGAATGTCATGTAGTTTCAAATCACAAAAAACATCAAAACCTGCCTCGGTGAAAACTCCTACTGAATCAGGCCCTGCTGCCGTATAGAGTTCCAATCCGACCTTTACTGTGCCAAAAAAATCAAATAGCGAACCGGCAAGACGGCGGGCATCAATCAAATCATCGACGTCTAATGCCAAAGCAAGACGACTTTTAACCTCTAGTGGAACATTGTCTTCTGACTCTTTACTAATTTCGAATTCTTCATCTTCAAATAATTCATCTAATGACTCATATTTCTCAGTCATGTGCGCCTCCAATCAGATCGCTGATTCTGTTAACTTCGTGACTATCACACCATCTTGAAAGCCCTGTTATGACTTTTTTACAAATTCTTGGATCTTTAAAGATTGCTGTACCTATCTGTAGTCCTGTTGCTCCTGCGAGAATAAACTCCAATGCATCTTCAGCACTGTTAATACCACCAACACCGATAATTGGCAATTCTGGATGAGCTTCGTGAGTGTCAAAAACTGCTCGAACAGCAATTGGTCTCATTGCTGGTCCCGATAAACCTCCACGTTTTGCTCCTAAAACTGGTTTTCTTGATTCGACATCAATTGCCATCCCTAGAACAGTGTTCGCTATCACAACAGCCTCGGCTCCTGCCTTATGGGCGGCTTCTGCAATATCCGGTAATTCTGGTGTATTAGGACTGAGTTTTGCCCAAAGCGGTTTTTTGACAACATTTACTGCTTCTACTACCTCCGTAATAGCTTGAATCGAATGTGAAAATAGTTTTCTTCGATCTTCCAAGTTGGGACACGAAGCATTAATTTCTATTGCAACTACTTCAGGAGGTGTGTCACGTAAAAGAAGGGCAGCTTCGGTGAACTCTTTTACTGTCGAACCCCAAATACTCGCGACTATGCGAGCATTAGAGTCCCTTAATGAAGGCAACTTTTCATCTAGCCAAGCCTTTATTCCAGGCCCCTGAAGTCCGACACTGTTTAACATCCCTGATGGAGTTGGATGGAGTCTAGGTGGTAAATTCCCCTCCCATTTATCCGCATGAAGTGACTTGACTACTATTGCACCTACTTCTTGCAAGTCCATATATTCAGATAGTTCGCTGCCATAACCTGCTGTTCCTGAAGCTGTCATAACAGGATTTGGAAGAGTGACTGATCCTAGAGTCGTTGTAAGATCGACATTTGCTTTAGCCATTCTCATAACTCAGCCATTTTTCGACACTTCTGATTTAGAAACACCAAGATGATATTCCTGAAGAGATCGGACGGAAAGAGGGTATTTGTTCCAATCCGTTAGGCCTTTAACCGCTGCAAGAGCAGCAGCTGCAGTCGTCAGTAGAGGTATACCCTCTGCGGCGGCAGCCCCTCTTATATGATCACCATCTGCTCTCGGACCTCGCCCTCGCGGGCTATTGACTACAAGTTGAATTTTTCCTGATCTGATCAAACGGACAGCATCAGTTCCTTCTTCTCCTATCTTTGCTACTCGATCAGTGACATTTACTCCATTTTCTTCTAGATAATCTGCTGTTCCGCCCGTGGCAACTACTTCCAAACCAAGTCTCAAAAAACCTTTTGCCGCCTCTAAGCCTGAACTTTTATCGCGATCAGCAAGAGACATAAAAACTGTTCCTTCAGTTGGAAGTGCTCCTCCTGCAGCTATTTGCGACTTTGCAAACGCTAATCCAGAGGTAAGGTCAATTCCCATTACTTCGCCTGTAGACCGCATCTCGGGTCCTAAGACTGGATCTGCTTCAGGGAAGCGGTTAAACGGCAGTACGGCTTCTTTGACCGAAATATGGTCCCCTTTAACCGCTTCTTGAAGAAGTCCTTCTTCACGTAATTGTTTAAGTGTGGTTCGCATCATCACACGACTAGCGATTTTAGCAAGAGGAATTCCTGTGGCCTTAGCAACAAAAGGCACAGTTCTCGAAGCTCTTGGGTTTGCTTCGATCACATAGACTTCATCATCTTTTACCGCATACTGAACGTTTATTAATCCTTTCACATCAAGAGCTTCTGCAATTCTTCTAGTGTGGCTTTCGATAAGTTCCACTACTTCTTCTTTAAGATTCGGAGGAGGTATCACACAGGCACTATCCCCGCTATGGATGCCAGCTTCCTCAACATGTTCCATCACAGCACCAATAAGAACATCTCCTTCATGGTCCCGAACAGCATCAACATCTACCTCAGTCGCATCTTCAAGAAATCGATCTATGAGAACTGGTCTTTCAGCTGACAGACCTCCTTCTATTCCCAAACTTCCAAACCGTGTCATTTCTTCCATAGTTTTTTCAAGCTGGTTATCGTCGTATACGATTTCCATCGCTCTTCCTCCTAAGACATAAGAAGGTCTGACTAGAACTGGATAATCAACTTCGTTGGCCACTTGAAGAGCTTCTTGAAAATTCTTTGCTGTCCCCCCTGGTGGTTGAAGAATTTTTAGATCTACACAAAGCTGGTTCCAGTTTTCTCGATCCTCCGCTCGGTCAATTGATTCAGGGCTTGTACCTGCAACCAATTCTGGTGGTAGGACTCCCGCTAATTTGAGTGGTGTCTGGCCACCTAACGAAACAATTATCGCTTCAGGCTCTTCCACATCGATTATATTTTTTACGTCTTCATAAGTCAGCGGTTCAAAATAAAGTCGATCGCTGGTGTCATAATCTGTCGAAACCGTCTCTGGGTTGCAATTCACCATCACTGTCTCATAACCAGCATCGCTTAAAGCAAAACTCGCGTGAACACAGCAGTAATCGAATTCAATTCCTTGACCTATTCGATTCGGACCAGCTCCCAGAATGATAACTTTGGGCTTTTCTGAGGGCTGAACTTCATTTTCATCTTCCCATGTCGAGTAGTGATACGGAGTTTCAGAAGAGAACTCCGCTGCACATGTGTCCACCGTTTTATATGTTGGCCACACATCAGATTTTTCTCGCAATTCCCTAACTTCCTCTGATGTGCATTCCCAGATATAAGAAAGTTGTGCGTCTGAGAAACCTAGCTGTTTTGCTCTTTTCCATTCGGTTGGAACCAGTTCCTCTGGTGATAGTTTTTCAAGAGCCATTCTTTCTTCTGTAATTATTGAGATCTGATCTATAAACCATGGGTCTATCGAAGTTTCTTCACAAAGCCTTTCGATTGAGTAACCCCTTCTAAGCAGCGTTTCAAGCTGAAAAAGACGTTCAGGTGTCGGAATGCCAACTTTATTGATCAGGATTTCATCTTCCATTTCTGAAAATTTATGTTCACCTGGGTCAGCATTAAGTCCTTGTCTTCCATTTTCTAGTGACCTCATACCTTTTTGTAAGGATTCAGGAAAAGTCCTACCGATGGACATTACTTCCCCTACAGATTGCATTGACGTTCCCAGAACTCCTGATGAACCAGGAAATTTCTCAAAAGTCCATCGAGGAATCTTCGTAACCACATAGTCGATGCTTGGTTCGAATGATGCGGGAGTTTCCTTAGTTATGTCGTTAGTAATTTCATCTAACGTGTACCCAATAGCTAGTTGAGTAGCAATTTTTGCGATTGGGAAACCTGTTGCCTTTGAAGCTAGAGCTGAAGATCTACTTACCCTAGGATTCATTTCTATAACGACTTGTTCTCCTGTCTTTGGATTTACGGCGAACTGAACATTCGAACCGCCTGTTTCAACTCCGACACGCCGTAAGCATGCAAATGATGCATCTCTCATTATTTGATATTCAACGTCAGTAAGCGTCTGTGCCGGAGCGACTGTTATGGAGTCACCAGTGTGAACACCCATCGGATCCAAATTTTCAATTGAGCATATGACGACACAGTTATCTGCCTTGTCGCGCATCACTTCGAGCTCGAATTCCTTCCAACCTGCTATTGATTTCTCGATCAAGATTTCATTTATGGGGCTAGCTTCAATGCCACGTTCTGCGATTTGTTCAAACTCTTCGTTTGTTGAAGCTATGCCTGTACCCTTGCCACCCAGAATGTAAGCAGGTCTAACTATCAAAGGCAGTCCAACTTGGTTCGCTACTTCACGTGCTTCTTCTATATTGCGAGCAACTCCTGACGCTGGGACTCCAAGTCCAATTTCTGTCATTGCTATTTTGAATTTCTCTCTATCTTCTGCAGTTGCAATTGCATCAGCATCTGCACCAATAAGTTCGACTTTATTTTCTTTCAGGATTCCTTCTTCTGCTAGCTCACGAGCGAGATTTAGAGCTGTCTGTCCACCGAGTGTCGGCAACAGAGCGTCAGGTTTTTCCTTCTCAATAATTCTCTTTATTACGTCGACTCTTAAAGGCTCTATGTAAGTGGCATCAGCGAAATCGGGGTCTGTCATGATCGTCGCTGGATTGGAATTTGCCAGTATTACTCGGTAACCCTCTTCTTTTAAGACACGGCATGCTTGGGTTCCTGAATAGTCGAATTCGCATGCCTGACCAATTACTATTGGCCCTGATCCAATTAGAAGAACACTGTTTATGTCATCTCTTCTAGGCATCAGATTTATCCTGCCTTGCCCAAAAGATTTTCAAATTGTTCAAAAAGATAGCTACTGTCATGAGGTCCGGGCCCAGCTTCGGGGTGATATTGAACACTGAACGCTGGAGCTTTAAGACAATTAATGCCGGCTATGGTTCCGTCATTTAAATTTATGTGCGTTACTTCTGCATTTTTGATGGAACCTTCCGCGACACAGTAGTTATGGTTCTGGCTAGTTATCTCGACTATGCCAGTTTTCACATTCCTTACGGGATGATTACCGCCGTGGTGTCCAAATGGAAGTTTGAAAATTTCAGCTCCTAGAGTTTCCGCCAAAAGTTGATGCCCTAAGCAGATCCCGAAGATAGGTACCTTTCCGAGAATATTTTTTATGTTTTCTCGGACATAATCCAGAGGCTCTGGATCACCGGGGCCATTCGATAGAAAAACCCCATCGGGTTTCATGTCTAAAACAACCTCGGATGAAGTGTCTGCTGGCACTACCGTGATTTCACCTAGGTTTGATAAATGTCGAAGAATGGTTGCTTTTATGCCAAAGTCATAAGCAACAATTTTTCTCTTGCCACCAGTTGAAGGAACTTTATACATCTCTCTACAAGTAACTGTTTTTACAAGATCTATGTTGTCAGTTCCAGGTTCTTCACTTGCGGCGAGTTTTAATTTTTCAATACCCACTGTTCCAAATGCACCTGGCATGGAACCTAGGTTCCGTATGTGTCTGGTTAGTCTTCGAGTATCCACACCAGCTATTCCAGCAATCCCTCTTGAATTGAGCATTTCATCAAGACTTTGAGTTGCTCTCCAATTACTGTGTCTTCTACTCAAGTCTCTCACTACCATCCCTCTGCAAAAAGGTTGCGAGCTTTCGTTGTCATTTTCATTAGTCCCATAATTGCCAATGTGTGGGTAAGTGAAAGTAATTATCTGTCCAGCATAGGAAGGGTCTGTTATCACTTCTTGATATCCACTTAGTACCGTGTTGAACACGACCTCTCCTGAGACGAGACCCTCTTCTGGAACAGCGCCAATCATCTCTCCGGTAAAAATTGTTCCATCTGAAAGAACTAAATGTGCTTCAACTAATTTTCTTTGGTCTTTCTTCACTTGTTAGATTCTCCATCAAAAACGACTAAAAGTCCGTTATTTATGGTGTGGCGTACGCGTCCTCTTAGGTTCCACCCTTCATATGGTGTATTTGAGCTCCTGCTTGACATTTCTTTTCCTGAAACTGTCCATGTCTCATCTAGGTCAATTACACACAAATTCGCTGGATTGCCTTTCTCGACTGTAATTCCATGTCGATCATCCACTCCGGCTATTTTCGCTGGCTGCCAAGAAAGTAGCTCTAGCACTCCCGGCAAATCGAGTCCACTGTGTTCAAGGGACAGGGATAGTGCCGTTTCTAGTCCAAGCATCCCGGGTGGAGCTTGATCAAATGGCATTTCTTTGGAGTGTTGGCTGTGAGGTGCGTGATCCGTTGCGATTGCATCGATAGTTCCGTCTGCCAATCCTTCTTTTATCGCTTTTACGTCAGATTCTGTTCTCAAAGGAGGGTGAACCTTAAACACAGGGTCATAGCAGCTGCATGCAGAATCTGTAAGCGTGAAATGATGCGTGGTGGCTTCAGCTGTAACCGGCAGACCTGCAGCTTTGGCTTCTCTTACCATTTGCACCGAACCCAGTGTTGAAAGGTGCTGAAAATGAATTCTTGCTCCGGTCATTTTAGATAATGCTATGTCGCGTAGAACCATCAATTCTTCAGCCTCTGAAGGTTGCCCGGGTATTCCTAGAAACGAAGACCATTCCCCTTCGTGCATATAGCCACCTTCGGCCAGTTCATTAACTTCACAATGTTGAGCTAGAACTACGGGTCTACCTAGTCGAGATTCAAGACCTGTGCTGTACTCCATCAAATGGCGCATAAGTTGAGGATCTTGCACGCCTGTTCCATCGTCGGTAAATATTCCTATTCCATTATCTACCAGTTCTCCCATCTGAACCATTTCTTTGCCTTGTCTTCCTATTGTCATCGCAGCTGATGGGATGATTTCACATGATGACTTTTTTCCGAGGGTTTTTATTTGTTCAACTACAGCAAGGCAGTCAGTCGCTGGTTCAGTGTTTGGCATTGCTACAAGCGCTGTGAAACCTCCCATTGCACCTGCACGTGCACCTGTTTCTATGGTCTCTGCTTCTTCATTTCCTGGTTCGCGGAGATGCACATGGAGATCAACGAGTCCTGATGTGATAACACAACCCGAACAGTCAACTTCTGTGTCTCCTTCTAATTTTTTCCCTGTGTCTAAAATTTTTCCATCTGAACCGATGGATACATCTAGGGATCTTTC
>DBNM01000170.1:0-451 GCA_002299135.1 Candidatus Neomicrothrix sp. UBA672
CATTATATACGTCCTGCTATGTTGCAGCAAAGACTCCAAAAAATAATGGACGAATACGTTGGTGGTGTTGGCACATGGTACATGACAAGTAAATATATGCTAGAAGAAGGTTTCTACTACTTAGATCTTCTCAAGGAAGACTCCTATCACATGTGCGCAGAAAATCTTCATGAGTTACTTCGGGCCTGGGAAAACTTTCACAGAATACTTGCTGGAGAGGCTCATGCACGTCACATTCATTTTCGTGAAGAAACTCGTTATCCGGGTTACTACTATAGAGGAGACCACCTCGCAATTGACGATGAAAACTGGAAATGTTTTGTAAATTCAACTTATGATAAGGAATCTGGCGAATGGGATATTTTCAAAAGGGAATATCACCAGTTAGTTCCTTAATTAAAATCTTTCCAGATGAGAGATCCCCTTATTCAATCTATCTGGAAAGATTTTT
>DBNM01000170.1:530-757 GCA_002299135.1 Candidatus Neomicrothrix sp. UBA672
TTTTTTAAACATTGAAATTTAAACCGATAAAAGTATATGAATAATCAAGGAAAAATACTGGTCATCGGAGGTGGAATTAGTGGAGTTACAACTGCAATTGAAGCCTCAGAAGTGGGTAGAGATGTGATTCTAGTTGAAAAGAGTCCAACACTTGGAGGTCGTGTTTCAGGGTTTCATCAGTATTTTCCAAAGTTATGTCCACCAACATGTGGATTAGAAATCAATTA
>DBNM01000170.1:823-3046 GCA_002299135.1 Candidatus Neomicrothrix sp. UBA672
ATTTGTTAATTTCTCGTTTGTGAAAAAAATACTCGTGAGATTTTTTAAACATTGAAATTTAAACCGATAAAAGTATATGAATAATCAAGGTAAAATACTGGTAATCGGAGGTGGAATTAGTGGAGTTACAACTGCAATTGAAGCCTCAGAAGTGGGTAAAGATGTGATTCTAGTTGAAAAAACTCCAACACTAGGAGGTCGTGTTTCAGGATTTCATCAGTATTTCCCAAAGTTATGTCCACCAACATGTGGATTAGAAATCAATTACAAACGCTTGCGTGCTAATCCGCATGTTCAAGTATACACAAATTCAGAAGTACTTTCTGTAACAGGAGATGCGGGTGAATTCAAAGTCAAAGTCCGTAAAAATCCCACTTTTGTAAATGAAAAATGTGTGGCATGTGATCACTGCACAGATGTATGCCCTTCTGAGCGTAGTAATGATTTCAACGCTGGAATGGACAAAACGAAGTCCATTTTTCTCCCCAACAAAATGGCATATCCACCAAGATACGTCATTGATCGTCCTACATGCGAAACAGGATGCTCTAAATGTGTTGATGCCTGTAAATACGGGGCGATTGATCTTGAGATGCAAGTTCAGGAATTTGAAATAGAAGTGACCTCTGTAGTTGTGGCAACAGGGTGGAAACCTTATGATGCTAAAAATCTGACAAATTTAGGTTTTTCAAGTGTTCCTAATGTTATCAATAATATTATGATGGAACGCATTTCATCTGTCAGTGGACCTACGAAAGGTCAGATCCTGCGCCCTTCAGATCAAAAGCCGGTTGAAACAATAGCCTTCGTCCAATGTGCAGGTTCAAGAGACGAAAATCATTTACCTTACTGTTCTTCAATTTGTTGTCTTGGTTCACTTAAACATACCAAATATGTCTTGGAACAAAATCCGGACGCAAAGATATACATTTTTTATATTGATATTCGTACCCCAGGAAAGTACGAAGATTTTGTTGCTAAAGTTCAGGCAGAAAAAAACGTGAGGATGATTAAAGGGAAAGTCGCAAAAATATCTGAAGGGGAAAACGGTAATGTTTTGGTTGAAGCAGAAGATACTCATAATTTGACCAAAGTTCATCTCGAGGTTGACATGATCGTTCTAGCAACTGGGATGGAATCAAGCCTTAGAGGACAAGAGAAAATTGCTGGAATTGAACTGGATGAATATGGCTTTGTACCAGCAGAGTTACAAAAAATAGGTATATTTTCAGCCGGAGTTGCTAAACGACCCGTTGATGTTAACAGCTCCATCCAGGATTCTACCGGAATGGCATTAAAAGCAATCCAAACTGCATTGAAAAATTGAGTTATGGAAAATAAAATTGGAGTTTATATTTGTTCTGGATGTGACATCGATCAAGCTCTAGATGTAGAAGAATTAACTAAAGTTGCCACGAAAGAATGCAAGGTCCCCGTTAGTAAATCACATCCATTCCTCTGCAGTGAAGAAGGCGTTCAGCTTTTAAAGGAAGATCAAAAAAATGAAGGAGTGAACCGTTTTGTAATTGGTGCTTGTTCTCAACGTTACCATGAAGCGACTTTCGATATGGGCGAGGATAATATAGTGGTACGTGCCCCTATCCGTGAATATGTGGCATGGACCCAGAAAAATAAAGACGAAGACGGTAAGTTTGATGAGGATACCCAGTTGGCTGGAGAAGAATACATTCAAATGTACACTTCTAAGATCAAAAAACAAGGAGTCCCAGAACCATATGAACAAGATACATCAAAAAATATTTTGGTGATCGGTGGAGGAGTGAGCGGAATGACTTCAGCACTAGAAGCTGCAAACGCTGGTTATTCTGTGGACTTGATAGAACGAGAAGATCATTTGGGAGGTTTTTGTCTAGATGAATACAAGCTCATTCCAAGCAAAGCTCCATTCAAAGAACCTGAAATTAATTCTGTTTCACAAATAGTTTCAGAAGTTGCCAAAAATGAACTGGTCACTGTTCATGCTTCTTCATTTGTAGTATCCATTTCTGGACAACCAGGTGAATTTAAAGTGAAGATGAACCAGGAAGGCAAATTAAAAGAACTATTTAGCGGTTCTGTAATCATGGCTACTGGTTCTAATCCGTATGATGCAGGCAAACTTAAGCATTTGGGAATAAACCACGAAAATGTGGTGAGCAGTGCAGAGTTCGAACAAATGGCTAAATCTGGAAATATCGTTCGCAAAGATGGAAAGCCTGCTTT